>NZ_CP114607.1 GCF_033558715.1 Acinetobacter sp. YWS30-1
GTGACTGATCTTCACCAAACGTATTACCGCCAGGTAAAGAACCCGAATCCGGTGTTTACACCCCGTGAAGGTGCAGGAACGCTGAAGTTCTGCGAAAAACTGATGGAAAAGGCGGTGGGCTTCACTTCCCGTTTTGATTTCGCCATTCATGTGGCGCATGCCCGTTCGCGTGGTCTGCGTCGACGCATGCCACCAGTGCTGCGTCGACGGGCTATTGATGCGCTCCTGCAGGGGCTGTGTTTCCACTATGACCCGCTGGCCAACCGCGTCCAGTGCTCCATCACCACGCTGGCCATTGAGTGCGGACTGGCGACGGAGTCTGCTGCCGGAAAACTCTCCATCACCCGTGCCACCCGGGCCCTGACGTTCCTGTCAGAGCTGGGACTGATTACCTACCAGACGGAATATGACCCGCTTATCGGGTGCTACATTCCGACCGATATCACGTTCACATCTGCACTGTTTGCTGCCCTCGATGTATCAGAGGAGGCAGTGGCCGCCGCGCGCCGCAGCCGTGTGGTATGGGAAAACAAACAACGCAAAAAGCAGGGGCTGGATACCCTGGGCATGGATGAACTGATAGCGAAAGCCTGGCGTTTTGTTCGTGAGCGTTTTCGCAGTTATCAGACAGAGCTTAAGTCCCGGGGAATAAAGCGTGCCCGTGCGCGTCGTGATGCGGACAGGGAACGTCAGGATATTGTCACCCTGGTGAAACGGCAGCTGACGCGCGAAATCGCGGAAGGGCGCTTCACTGCCAATCGTGAGGCGGTAAAACGCGAAGTTGAGCGTCGTGTGAAGGAGCGCATGATTCTGTCACGTAACCGTAATTACAGCCGGCTGGCCACAGCTTCCCCCTGAAAGTGACCTCCTCTGAATAATCCGGCCTGCGCCGGAGGCTTCCGCACGTCTGAAGCCCGACAGCGCACAAAAAATCAGCACCACATACAAAAAACAACCTCATCATCCAGCTTCTGGTGCATCCGGCCCCCCCTGTTTTCGATACAAAACACGCCTCACAGACGGGGAATTTTGCTTATCCACATTTAACTGCAAGGGACTTCCCCATAAGGTTACAACCGTTCATGTCATAAAGCGCCAGCCGCCAGTCTTACAGGGTGCAATGTATCTTTTAAACACCTGTTTATATCTCCTTTAAACTACTTAATTACATTCATTTAAAAAGAAAACCTATTCACTGCCTGTCCTGTGGACAGACAGATATGCACCTCCCACCGCAAGCGGCGGGCCCCGACCGGAGCCACTTTAGTTACAACACACAAAAACAACCTCCAGAAAAACCCCGGTCCAGCGCAGAACCGAAACCACAAAGCCCCTCCCTCATAACTGAAAAGCGGCCCCGCCCCGGCCCAAAGGGCCGGAACAGAGTCGCTTTTAATTATGAATGTTGTAACTACATCTTCATCGCTGTCAGTCTTCTCGCTGGAAGTTCTCAGTACACGCTCGTAAGCGGCCCTCACGGCCCGCTAACGCGGAGATACGCCCCGACTTCGGGTAAACCCTCGTCGGGACCACTCCGACCGCGCACAGAAGCTCTCTCATGGCTGAAAGCGGGTATGGTCTGGCAGGGCTGGGGATGGGTAAGGTGAAATCTATCAATCAGTACCGGCTTACGCCGGGCTTCGGCGGTTTTACTCCTGTATCATATGAAACAACAGAGTGCCGCCTTCCATGCCGCTGATGCGGCATATCCTGGTAACGATATCTGAATTGTTATACATGTGTATATACGTGGTAATGACAAAAATAGGACAAGTTAAAAATTTACAGGCGATGCAATGATTCAAACACGTAATCAATATCTGCAGTTTATGCTGGTTATGCTGGCTGCATGGGGCATTAGTTGGGGAGCCAGATTTGTCATGGAGCAGGCCGTTCTGCTTTATGGATCAGGAAAAAACTATTTGTTCTTCAGTCATGGTACTGTTCTGATGTACCTGCTGTGTGTTTTCCTGGTATACCGCCGTTGGATAGCTCCGCTACCGGTCGTTGGTCAGCTGCGCAACGTTGGCGTACCGTGGCTGGTCGGTGCGATGGCCGTGGTGTATGTCGGTGTATTTCTGCTCGGTAAGGCGCTGGCTCTGCCTGCTGAGCCATTTATGACGAAACTTTTTGCCGATAAGTCCATACCTGACGTGATCCTGACGTTGCTGACCATCTTTATCCTTGCCCCGTTGAATGAGGAAACGCTGTTCCGGGGGATTATGCTGAACGTCTTCCGTTCACGGTACTGCTGGACGATGTGGCTGGGGGCGCTGATAACGTCGTTGTTGTTCGTCGCCGCGCACAGCCAGTATCAGAACCTGCTGACACTGGCAGAACTGTTCCTGGTGGGGTTGATTACATCAGTGGCCAGGATCAGAAGTGGTGGCCTGCTGCTGCCGGTATTGCTGCATATGGAAGCAACCACGCTGGGTTTACTGTTTGGTTGAAAGTTATATTTTTATTAAACATTGTGCGTTAAAGCCTGGTGTGTTCTTTTAGTGGATGTTATATTTAAATATAACTTTTATGGAGGTGAAGAATGCATACCACCCGACTGAAGAGGGTTGGCGGCTCAGTTATGCTGACCGTCCCACCGGCACTGCTGAATGCGCTGTCTCTGGGCACAGATAATGAAGTTGGCATGGTCATTGATAATGGCCGGCTGATTGTTGAGCCGTACAGACGCCCGCAATATTCACTGGCTGAGCTACTGGCACAGTGTGATCCGAATGCTGAAATATCAGCTGAAGAACGAGAATGGCTGGATGCACCGGCGACTGGTCAGGAGGAAATCTGACATGGAAAGAGGGGAAATCTGGCTTGTCTCGCTTGATCCTACCGCAGGTCATGAGCAGCAGGGAACGCGGCCGGTGCTGATTGTCACACCGGCGGCCTTTAATCGCGTGACCCGCCTGCCTGTTGTTGTGCCCGTAACCAGCGGAGGCAATTTTGCCCGCACTGCCGGCTTTGCGGTGTCGTTGGATGGTGTTGGCATACGTACCACAGGTGTTGTACGTTGCGATCAACCCCGGACAATTGATATGAAAGCACGGGGCGGAAAACGACTCGAACGGGTTCCGGAGACTATCATGAACGAAGTTCTTGGCCGCCTGTCCACTATTCTGACTTGAACATGGGGTTTGAGGGGCAACTGGATGGGCACTGTTGCAAATAGTCGGTGGTGATAAACTTATCATCCCCTTTTGCTGATGGAGCTGCACATGAACCCATTCAAAGGCCGGCATTTTCAGCGTGACATCATTCTGTGGGCCGTACGCTGGTACTGCAAATACGGCATCAGTTACCGTGAGCTGCAGGAGATGCTGGCTGAACGCGGAGTGAATGTCGATCACTCCACGATTTACCGCTGGGTTCAGCGTTATGCGCCTGAAATGGAAAAACGGCTGCGCTGGTACTGGCGTAACCCTTCCGATCTTTGCCCGTGGCACATGGATGAAACCTACGTGAAGGTCAATGGCCGCTGGGCGTATCTGTACCGGGCCGTCGACAGCCGGGGCCGCACTGTCGATTTTTATCTCTCCTCCCGTCGTAACAGCAAAGCTGCATACCGGTTTCTGGGTAAAATCCTCAACAACGTGAAGAAGTGGCAGATCCCACGATTCATCAACACGGATAAAGCGCCCGCCTATGGTCGCGCGCTTGCTCTGCTCAAACGCGAAGGCCGGTGCCCGTCTGACGTTGAACACCGACAGATTAAGTACCGGAACAACGTGATTGAATGCGATCATGGCAAACTGAAACGGATAATCAACGCCACGCTGGGATTTAAATCCATGAAGACGGCTTACGCCACCATCAAAGGTATTGAGGTGATGCGTGCACTACGCAAAGGCCAGGCCTCAGCATTTTATTATGGTGATCCCCTGGGCGAAATGCGCCTGGTAAGCAGAGTTTTTGAAATGTAAGGCCTTTGAATAAGACAAAAGGCTGCCTCATCGCTAACTTTGCAACAGTGCCCTATTTTCTGCGCCATACCGAGATAGTCAGCCGGGAAGATGTTCTGAAAAAAGTCTGGGATGACAATGGATTAACCTCATCCAACAGCAATCTGAACCAATATCTCAGCATGCTGCGGAAAACCTTCCGTCATTACGGCGTCGATAACATCATCGTCACCGTCTCGCGCGGCTATTTGCAGTTGAATCCCGAGGTCATTATCGAAGCGCTGAACGACGCGCCACCGGTTTCACCACAACAGACACCGGCCGAACCGCCGCCCGTTGCGACAACGCCAGACGCACCGCGCTCCGCACATGCCCGCGGGATGTGCTGGTACATGGCCGGCGCCTGCTTGCTCACCATTGCGCTGCTTCTGGTTGCCTTCAGTCTGGTCGGCGTCAGCGAATCTCAGCCTATCGCGCTGACCCGCCTCAGCCATAGCCAGTGCGAACTGCTGGCCAGCGATGAAATGCGACGTTCGGTCAGCGAAGAGTCCTACGGCAAGAACTTCGATGAAGTGCGCCAGCGGCTGAATATTGCCTGTAAACCCGGTGAACGTTTTCTCTTCTTCTACGGCGACCGACTGGAAACCAACGGGCTGGGGCGCGTGTTCCTTGCCCACTGCGCCATGCACGAAGACAACCCGTTCAGCTATTGCGATAACTACTTTTACTATTCCTGGAAGCCGTAATGAGACTCGCGCCGCGTCCGTTCTTTGCCCTCTGCGTTCTGGTATTTATTGCCGCCGCCGCGTTTAGCGCCTGGCGGCTGCTCCCTGACGACAACGCGGGTGTCATGAGCTGTTCCACTAAGGGCATCATGCGCTTTGAAAACATGGAAAAAGAGAACGTTAACGGCAATATTCACTTCAATTTCGGCGCGCAGGGTAAAGGCTCGATGGTGGTCGAAGGTTACACCGACTCTGCCGCCGGCTGGCTCTACCTGCAACGCTACGTGAAGTTTACCTACAGCAGCAAACGCATCTCCGCCACCGAGCGTCATTACCGCATCAATCAGTGGGAATCGAGCGCCTCCTCGATTGATGAATCGCCGGACGTGATTTTCGACTACTTTATGCGCGAGATGTCCGACAGCCACGACGGGCTGTTTCTCAACGCCCAGAAGCTCAACGAAAAGGCTATCCTGCTCAGCTCTATCAATTCACCGCTGTGGATCTGCACGTTGAAATCCGGCAGTAAGCTGAACTAACCCGTCAGTCAAAAAAGACCATCCCCTTGTACGGGCGTTCCCGACAGGCGGCCATCCGCTGTGCCAAATGACCCACATGCAGTTCCAGCTTATGGCCGTCAGGGTCGAGAAAATAGTACGACGCCCCTTCGCTGCGGTTGTCTTTCCATACTTCGGCCCCCGCGTGCGCCAGCTGGGCGACCACCTCGGCAAAGTGCTCTTCCGCCACGCTGAAAGCATAATGGGTATAGTCGCTTTCCTGAGCGGGCGTTTTACGCCGCTGCGCATCCAGCGACAAGCATAGCCACAACGCCCCGCAGGAAAGATATGCTCCGCTATCCCAACGGGCGTGCAGACGCATTCCAGGTAACCGCTGATAAAACGCCAGGCTTGACGCCAGATCGCTGACCGCCAGCGTCAGATGATTCAATCCCTGCAGCATGACTTTTCCTCCCGTTATCAAACCCTGTTGTAAACTGTGATCGGCCACGCATCCCCTCATGGCCTCACCTCATCACCGGCTAAAAAGCGCATTTTTTGCGTTTAGGCTACCGTCGGAAACCTGCGCCTCGCCACACTAATCCCCGCGCTATGTTACCCCTTTTTTGAAATCATTTAGCAATCTAATAACATTTCATGCGCCCGATAAAATCGGGCTAAAAACCGCCTTATTGAAGGCAAAATCAATATGGGCTTTACAGCATAAAGACATAAATACGTTATCTAAAAAGACTAAATCACAGAGTTATATCCTAAATAATTACGGCACTGTTGCAAATAGTCGGTGGTGATAAACTTATCATCCCCTTTTGCTGATGGAGCTGCACATGAACCCATTCAAAGGCCGGCATTTTCAGCGTGACATCATTCTGTGGGCCGTACGCTGGTACTGCAAATACGGCATCAGTTACCGTGAGCTGCAGGAGATGCTGGCTGAACGCGGAGTGAATGTCGATCACTCCACGATTTACCGCTGGGTTCAGCGTTATGCGCCTGAAATGGAAAAACGGCTGCGCTGGTACTGGCGTAACCCTTCCGATCTTTGCCCGTGGCACATGGATGAAACCTACGTGAAGGTCAATGGCCGCTGGGCGTATCTGTACCGGGCCGTCGACAGCCGGGGCCGCACTGTCGATTTTTATCTCTCCTCCCGTCGTAACAGCAAAGCTGCATACCGGTTTCTGGGTAAAATCCTCAACAACGTGAAGAAGTGGCAGATCCCACGATTCATCAACACGGATAAAGCGCCCGCCTATGGTCGCGCGCTTGCTCTGCTCAAACGCGAAGGCCGGTGCCCGTCTGACGTTGAACACCGACAGATTAAGTACCGGAACAACGTGATTGAATGCGATCATGGCAAACTGAAACGGATAATCAACGCCACGCTGGGATTTAAATCCATGAAGACGGCTTACGCCACCATCAAAGGTATTGAGGTGATGCGTGCACTACGCAAAGGCCAGGCCTCAGCATTTTATTATGGTGATCCCCTGGGCGAAATGCGCCTGGTAAGCAGAGTTTTTGAAATGTAAGGCCTTTGAATAAGACAAAAGGCTGCCTCATCGCTAACTTTGCAACAGTGCCTTCTACGGCACGTTTGAAGGCGCGCTGAAAGGTCTGGTCATACATGTGATGGCGACGCACGACACCGCTCCGTGGATCGGTCGAATGCGTGTGCTGCGCAAAAACCCAGAACCACGGCCAGGAATGCCCGGCGCGCGGATACTTCCGCTCAAGGGCGTCGGGAAGCGCAACGCCGCTGCGGCCCTCGGCCTGGTCCTTCAGCCACCATGCCCGTGCACGCGACAGCTGCTCGCGCAGGCTGGGTGCCAAGCTCTCGGGTAACATCAAGGCCCGATCCTTGGAGCCCTTGCCCTCCCGCACGATGATCGTGCCGTGATCGAAATCCAGATCCTTGACCCGCAGTTGCAAACCCTCACTGATCCGCATGCCCGTTCCATACAGAAGCTGGGCGAACAAACGATGCTCGCCTTCCAGAAAACCGAGGATGCGAACCACTTCATCCGGGGTCAGCACCACCGGCAAGCGCCGCGACGGCCGAGGTCTTCCGATCTCCTGAAGCCAGGGCAGATCCGTGCACAGCACCTTGCCGTAGAAGAACAGCAAGGCCGCCAATGCCTGACGATGCGTGGAGACCGAAACCTTGCGCTCGTTCGCCAGCCAGGACAGAAATGCCTCGACTTCGCTGCTGCCCAAGGTTGCCGGGTGACGCACACCGTGGAAACGGATGAAGGCACGAACCCAGTGGACATAAGCCTGTTCGGTTCGTAAGCTGTAATGCAAGTAGCGTATGCGCTCACGCAACTGGTCCAGAACCTTGACCGAACGCAGCGGTGGTAACGGCGCAGTGGCGGTTTTCATGGCTTGTTATGACTGTTTTTTTGGGGTACAGTCTATGCCTCGGGCATCCAAGCAGCAAGCGCGTTACGCCGTGGGTCGATGTTTGATGTTATGGAGCAGCAACGATGTTACGCAGCAGGGCAGTCGCCCTAAAACAAAGTTAGACATCATGAGGGTAGCGGTGACCATCGAAATTTCGAACCAACTATCAGAGGTGCTAAGCGTCATTGAGCGCCATCTGGAATCAACGTTGCTGGCCGTGCATTTGTACGGCTCCGCAGTGGATGGCGGCCTGAAGCCATACAGCGATATTGATTTGCTGGTTACGGTGACCGTAAGGCTTGATGAAACAACGCGGCGAGCTTTGATCAACGACCTTTTGGAAACTTCGGCTTCCCCTGGAGAGAGCGAGATTCTCCGCGCTGTAGAAGTCACCATTGTTGTGCACGACGACATCATTCCGTGGCGTTATCCAGCTAAGCGCGAACTGCAATTTGGAGAATGGCAGCGCAATGACATTCTTGCGGGTATCTTCGAGCCAGCCATGATCGACATTGATCTAGCTATCCTGCTTACAAAAGCAAGAGAACATAGCGTTGCCTTGGTAGGTCCGGCAGCGGAGGAATTCTTTGACCCGGTTCCTGAACAGGATCTATTCGAGGCGCTGAGGGAAACCTTGAAGCTATGGAACTCGCAGCCCGACTGGGCCGGCGATGAGCGAAATGTAGTGCTTACGTTGTCCCGCATTTGGTACAGCGCAATAACCGGCAAAATCGCGCCGAAGGATGTCGCTGCCGACTGGGCAATAAAACGCCTACCTGCCCAGTATCAGCCCGTCTTACTTGAAGCTAAGCAAGCTTATCTGGGACAAAAAGAAGATCACTTGGCCTCACGCGCAGATCACTTGGAAGAATTTATTCGCTTTGTGAAAGGCGAGATCATCAAGTCAGTTGGTAAATGATGTCTAACAATTCGTTCAAGCCGACCGCGCTACGCGCGGCGGCTTAACTCCGGCGTTGTGCTGACGAAAAAAAACAAAAATCTGCGTATACCTTTCCTCATAATCTGTGGCTTCAATAAAAGGATATTTCTATGCTTCAACTGAAAATGATCGAACTCTTCAAGGAAGGTTGTCATGAGGATGCACGAATAATCGCGGCATTGATGTTCGGCTCATTTGCTATCGGAGAGGGTGACGAGTTCTCTGATATCGAATTCGCAGTGTTCATCCAGGATGACCATTTTGAAAATTTCGATCAGCGCTCGTGGCTTAATGCCGTAAGTCCGGTTGCTGCTTACTTTCCGGACGACTTCGGCCACCACACCGCACTTTTTGAAAACGGCATTCGCGGTGAATTCCATTTCATGCGAAAATCGGACATACCGGTCATTTCCACTTGGCAAGGCTATGGGTGGTTTCCCTCGCTTGAGGCGGCTGTTTTGTTGGACCGATCAGGAGAGTTGTCAAGGTACGCAAGCGCTCTCGTGGGCGGTCCCCCGATACGTGAAGGCGCGCCGCTGGTGGAAGGGCTTGTGTTGAACCTCATCAGCCTGATGCTCTTTGGGGCCAATCTTTTAAATCGGGGAGAGTACGCTCGCGCCTGGGCTTTGCTCAGCAAAGCACATGAAAACCTACTCAAGCTGGTTCGACTCCACGAAGGGGCAACAGACCACTGGCCGACACCTTCACGCGCGCTCGAAAAGGATATCTCGGAGGACTCGTATAATCGCTATCTGGCATGCACAAGCAGTGCAGAACCAAGAGCACTATGTGCAGCCTATCATCAAACGTGGACGTGGAGTCTCGAATTGTTCAAGAGCGTGACAGAACCTCTGAATATCGAGCTTCCGAGAACTGTAATTGCGCAGGCAAAAAGGTTGCTCAATGAGTCTGCGACGCCGCACAACAAGTAAATCCAGCGGACGCATAAAAACGCGCCGCTGATTTTGACGTTAGATGCACTAAGCACATAA
The DNA here is from genome assembly GCF_033558715.1 of Acinetobacter sp. YWS30-1. Taxonomy (NCBI): domain Bacteria; kingdom Pseudomonadati; phylum Pseudomonadota; class Gammaproteobacteria; order Moraxellales; family Moraxellaceae; genus Acinetobacter; species Acinetobacter sp. YWS30-1. Next base: position 9,487 of record NZ_CP114607.1, read on the forward strand.
TTGCTCACAGCCAAACTATCAGGTCAAGTGGCACTGTTGCAAATAGTCGGTGGTGATAAACTTATCATCCCCTTTTGCTGATGGAGCTGCACATGAACCCATTCAAAGGCCGGCATTTTCAGCGTGACATCATTCTGTGGGCCGTACGCTGGTACTGCAAATACGGCATCAGTTACCGTGAGCTGCAGGAGATGCTGGCTGAACGCGGAGTGAATGTCGATCACTCCACGATTTACCGCTGGGTTCAGCGTTATGCGCCTGAAATGGAAAAACGGCTGCGCTGGTACTGGCGTAACCCTTCCGATCTTTGCCCGTGGCACATGGATGAAACCTACGTGAAGGTCAATGGCCGCTGGGCGTATCTGTACCGGGCCGTCGACAGCCGGGGCCGCACTGTCGATTTTTATCTCTCCTCCCGTCGTAACAGCAAAGCTGCATACCGGTTTCTGGGTAAAATCCTCAACAACGTGAAGAAGTGGCAGATCCCACGATTCATCAACACGGATAAAGCGCCCGCCTATGGTCGCGCGCTTGCTCTGCTCAAACGCGAAGGCCGGTGCCCGTCTGACGTTGAACACCGACAGATTAAGTACCGGAACAACGTGATTGAATGCGATCATGGCAAACTGAAACGGATAATCAACGCCACGCTGGGATTTAAATCCATGAAGACGGCTTACGCCACCATCAAAGGTATTGAGGTGATGCGTGCACTACGCAAAGGCCAGGCCTCAGCATTTTATTATGGTGATCCCCTGGGCGAAATGCGCCTGGTAAGCAGAGTTTTTGAAATGTAAGGCCTTTGAATAAGACAAAAGGCTGCCTCATCGCTAACTTTGCAACAGTGCCTTACCGGTTCTATTTGTCTTTTAGTGATTCTATAAACCTCATTACGTCTGAATATAAAAATCTATTATTTGATTTATGTGGCTCATGAGGTTGTGGGATTGTCTTGTTTTTGAATGTGCCAGTTTTCTTAATGGCAAAGATTAACTCACCTTCTGTTATTCCTAACATTTCAGCAAATGTTTTTGCTTCTATAGTTACTGACTTCATTTAATTAACTCTCATGGTATCGATTTTCTTTACCGGCATCTTTAACAATGGTGCTCGTTTCTAGCGTTGCTGCGGTACGCTTCATCATCGTCTGCGGGGCGGTTGCGATAGTGAAGGAGCTACCGGGCGTGAGCAAATCTATCAGGCGCTGGCCGCTGATAATCTCCATCCGTTCACTGGCAATACTGACAGATTTTGAACCTGCGCCGGTTTTCCCGGTATGGCAAAACAGACCGCGACAGTTATGACGTTTAAGCAACTTCTCGAACTCCTGTACGTGCTGTAAAGCAATATGGCCGCGATAGCGTTTAGCCTGAATAAGATAGCGATATTTTCCTATTATTACCTGGCCGTCAATGCCTCCATCGCCGGTATAGCGTTTGTTTCTGATGGTTCTGAAGCCATGCGCTTCAAATCCTTCCAGCAACAGTTCTTCAAACACAAAAGGATCAATTTTTCTCAGGTAGTTAATTTTTTGTGGGAAGCCCGGCAACGTCTTTATGCGCTCCAGCACCCGCCGCGCACTTTGCTGCTTCCTTTTGTGTCGCCTGTGCCGTACTGAACGCCGGAAGAATACAACGGCAAGCAGTACGATGGCGCTGCAAGCCCATAGAATAAGGTTTTCTGTAGTGGGGAAGGGGATCATGGTTATAGTGGGCTTTCTGAGGGTAAAGAAAAGGGCGGTTAAACCGCCCTGATGTTTAGCGACGGCTGTATACCTGCCACGAAGCGCTGCCTGACTGATTCTGGCAAATCCGCCCGTAAAGTACGGTGCCGGTCGAGTAGCGGGCGCCATTCAGATAGCAATAGCCGCTGGATTGCAGCAGTTCGTTGCGCAGCTTTTCTTCCTGCTTTGATAGCCGGGACTCCGCAGACTGCAAACGAACGGATAATTCGTTAATCTGGCGTTGCTGGTTATTCAGCTGGCTCTGCATCGCATTACCTTTATCCTGGCTGACGCAACCAGTTAAGAGAGCTGTACAGGCTAATGCACTTAATATTATTTTTTTCACGTTGGCTCCTTAAATTGAGATTATTCCTGGTTCGCCTATAAGCGAACTTTCCCGTATTTACTTATGATCTGGCTTATCATCGACTGGTTACTTCCACCTTCGCCATTATCCGGGCATTCATTAAGAAAAGCCTTCCTAGCATCCTTCGTGTGGTTGGGTAAAAAGCCGTGCTTGTTCTTTTTAACGATATTGAAGAAAGCAGCTTCAGCACTGTTACACTCGCTTCCGCCGCTATCGCCGGTGAGCTTGCCCGCCATGCACATAATAACTTTGCAGGGATCTTCAGCATGGCTGGCAGGAAGATAAAGCAGACTACCAGCTGCTATCAGAGGTATTAAGAGTTTCTTCATTTTTTGTCCTTAACAGTTTGTTCAGATATACACTCGCCAGAATGTTGATAAAGGTAAGGGCACTGTTGCAAATAGTCGGTGGTGATAAACTTATCATCCCCTTTTGCTGATGGAGCTGCACATGAACCCATTCAAAGGCCGGCATTTTCAGCGTGACATCATTCTGTGGGCCGTACGCTGGTACTGCAAATACGGCATCAGTTACCGTGAGCTGCAGGAGATGCTGGCTGAACGCGGAGTGAATGTCGATCACTCCACGATTTACCGCTGGGTTCAGCGTTATGCGCCTGAAATGGAAAAACGGCTGCGCTGGTACTGGCGTAACCCTTCCGATCTTTGCCCGTGGCACATGGATGAAACCTACGTGAAGGTCAATGGCCGCTGGGCGTATCTGTACCGGGCCGTCGACAGCCGGGGCCGCACTGTCGATTTTTATCTCTCCTCCCGTCGTAACAGCAAAGCTGCATACCGGTTTCTGGGTAAAATCCTCAACAACGTGAAGAAGTGGCAGATCCCACGATTCATCAACACGGATAAAGCGCCCGCCTATGGTCGCGCGCTTGCTCTGCTCAAACGCGAAGGCCGGTGCCCGTCTGACGTTGAACACCGACAGATTAAGTACCGGAACAACGTGATTGAATGCGATCATGGCAAACTGAAACGGATAATCAACGCCACGCTGGGATTTAAATCCATGAAGACGGCTTACGCCACCATCAAAGGTATTGAGGTGATGCGTGCACTACGCAAAGGCCAGGCCTCAGCATTTTATTATGGTGATCCCCTGGGCGAAATGCGCCTGGTAAGCAGAGTTTTTGAAATGTAAGGCCTTTGAATAAGACAAAAGGCTGCCTCATCGCTAACTTTGCAACAGTGCCCCATGGCACTTTAAAGCCAGCATCACTGACAATGAGCGGTGTGGTGTTACTCGGTAGAATGCTCGCAAGGTCGGCTAGAAATTGGTCATGAGCTTTCTTTGAACATTGCTCTGAAAGCGGGAACGCTTTCTCATAAAGAGTAACAGAACGACCGTGTAGTGCGACTGAAGCTCGCAATACCATAAGTCGTTTTTGCTCACGAATATCAGACCAGTCAACAAGTACAATGGGCATCGTATTGCCCGAACAGATAAAGCTAGCATGCCAACGGTATACAGCGAGTCGCTCTTTGTGGAGGTGACGATTACCTAACAATCGGTCGATTCGTTTGATGTTATGTTTTGTTCTCGCTTTGGTTGGCAGGTTACGGCCAAGTTCGGTAAGAGTGAGAGTTTTACAGTCAAGTAATGCGTGGCAAGCCAACGTTAAGCTGTTGAGTCGTTTTAAGTGTAATTCGGGGCAGAATTGGTAAAGAGAGTCGTGTAAAATATCGAGTTCGCACATCTTGTTGTCTGATTATTGATTTTTCGCGAAACCATTTGATCATATGACAAGATGTGTATCCACCTTAACTTAATGATTTTTACCAAAATCATTAGGGGATTCATCAGCGTATAGTGTTTTGCAGTTTAGAGGAGATATCGCGATGCATACGCGGAAGGCAATAACGGAGGCGCTTCAAAAACTCGGAGTCCAAACCGGTGACCTCTTGATGGTGCATGCCTCACTTAAAGCGATTGGTCCGGTCGAAGGAGGAGCGGAGACGGTCGTTGCCGCGTTACGCTCCGCGGTTGGGCCGACTGGCACTGTGATGGGATACGCGTCGTGGGACCGATCACCCTACGAGGAGACTCTGAATGGCGCTCGGCTGGATGACGAAGCCCGCCGTACCTGGCTGCCGTTCGATCCCGCAACAGCCGGGACTTACCGTGGGTTCGGCCTGCTGAATCAATTTCTGGTTCAAGCCCCCGGCGCGCGGCGCAGCGCGCACCCCGATGCATCGATGGTCGCGGTTGGTCCGCTGGCTGAAACGCTGACGGAGCCTCACGAACTCGGTCACGCCTTGGGGGAAGGATCGCCCGTCGAGCGGTTCGTTCGCCTTGGCGGGAAGGCCCTGCTGTTGGGTGCGCCGCTAAACTCCGTTACCGCATTGCACTACGCCGAGGCGGTTGCCGATATCCCCAACAAACGGTGGGTGACGTATGAGATGCCGATGCTTGGAAGAGACGGTGAAGTCGCCTGGAAAACGGCATCGGATTACGATTCAAACGGCATTCTCGATTGCTTTGCTATCGAAGGAAAGCCGGATGCGGTTGAAACTATAGCAAATGCTTACGTGAAGCTCGGTCGCCATCGAGAAGGTGTCGTGGGCTTTGCTCAGTGCTACCTGTTCGACGCGCAGGACATCGTGACGTTCGGCGTCACCTATCTTGAGAAGCATTTCGGAACCACTCCGATCGTGCCTCCGCACGAGGCCGTCGAGCGCTCTTGCGAGCCTTCAGGTTAGAGGCCGTCGACAATGATAATCTGGATCAACGGACCTTTCGGCGCCGGAAAGACGACGCTCGCTAAGCGGCTGCGCGATCGGCGTTCCAAATCGCTGATCTTTGACCCCGAGGAAATCGGGTTCGTGGTGAAAGAAACGGTCCCCATGCCAGCGAGCGGAGACTATCAGGATCTCCCCTTGTGGAGGGGACTTACGATCGCGGCGGTCAGGGAGATTCGAAGGAATTACTCGCAGGACATCATCATCCCAATGACGCTCGTGCACCCGGACTATCTGACTGAGATACTCGACGGGGTAAGGCGGATCGACGATCAGCTGCTGCACATCTTTCTGACGCTCAACGAGGACCTATTGCGTCACCGGATCGCGAACCAGACCATGCATCCTGACCCGAATCGAAATGCGGAGATTCGAGAGTGGCGATTAGCGAATGTCGCCCGATGCTTGGCCGCAAGGGAACGGCTTCCATGCACAACCCGTGTTCTCGATAGTGGTGCACACACCAGCGATGAACTCGCAGCGATGGTGCTCGACGGAATCGATGGGCGCACCTGATCGCCTTCGACGCCTGCGCAAAGCGTAGCGCGAGGGTGGCGGGCTCACGACCAAACGCCCAGAGGTCGATCATCGCAGGGATGTTTGGCTTTGTGGTGCGGACGACGGGACTCGAACCCGTACTCTCACAGAGAAGCAGATTTTCGTACCACCTCGACTTTCGCCGCCGTCTGATGACGTTCGTGGTCTGGACTGTCCCTTCGCCATTGCCCGAAGGCTTTAGGCGCCGCCCGTCCAGTCTCTACACCTTCCCCCGAAGGGGCTTGGCTCGGGATTGGCTTAGGGTATTGCCCGTTAGCGTTCCCCGACTTTGAGCGGTTCTACTCCGCGGATTTCCCCGCGGGCACTCCAATTTTAAAGTCTGCTGCGTCTACCGATTTCGCCACGTCCGCCTTTTTTCGCCGTTCCTAGCGCTCGTGCGATGCACCTATGTTGCACCTAGCGCCGAATCGTTCTTCGTCATCCTGAAAAACCACGTCTCCTAAAGCCTTGCATAGCTTATCTTTTCTCCACCACGAACTTTTTTGTGGGATGGTAGAAAAAAAGACTTTTTAAGTCCGCTGGCTTGCCAGGCCTTGTTAGCTTGTACGGTCATGGTTATCGGGTAAAGAATATTGACGGCATCGCTGGTGTCGGTGGCTGAAAAGCCGGCTCCCATCAGGGCAATAGCCATTTCAGATGCAGGCGTACAGGGCAATGGTCAACAGCTACAGCCTGTCTGACGATTCCGGCGTCATGGCTGCGGCGGCTATCACGCATTTTTTGTTCGGTCAGGCGGTGTTTTCGTACCTCAATGGTTGGAGCGTGTTGATCGGACCTGGTACAGGTTTGGACAGCACGGGCTGCAAATACGCAAGGGATTTAATGGGCCTGGTGGCGTTCACGGCTTTTATCGTGACGTTTCTGTTCAGGGGCTACTCATAATCTCGTGGCTCGGCGGTTCCCGGCACACCATGACAGTAAGGAAGGACCCTGTGTCTCAACTCTCCCAGCTTCGAAGCCCCGCCGCCGTGCAGGCTGCCATCGATGAGTTCGTGCAACTGGGCCGCACGAAATTCCTGGCGCGCCACGGCTACGGCAAGTCCCGCGACTTCCTGGTACGTGATCCGAAGACCGGCACCGATTGCGATTCCAAGGCCATCGCCGGTGTGGCCTTCGGCAAGCAATTTCCCGAGCAGGGCCCGCTCACTGCTGACAGCTTCTCCGGTGGCGAGGCGACCGTCGTTCCGGCGCTGACGCGGCTCGGGTTTCGCATCATTCGCATCGGCGAAGACTGGTCCGAAGAAGAGGTCCTGGCCACGGTCGAAGACTATTTCGACATGCTGCGTGCCGAGGCGGCTGGGGAGCCGTACAACAAGTCCGAGCACAACCAGGCACTGCGCCAACTGCTGAACGGTCGCAGCAAGTCTTCAGTCGAGCTCAAGCACCAGAACATTAGCGCCGTACTCGATGCCCTGGGCCTGCCCTATATCAACGGCTACAAGCCACGCGGCAACAGCCAACTGCTGCTGCGTAAATCCGTACACGCCTACGTTCTGGAACATCAGCAGACGGTCGGCGCTCTTGTCGATGCCCTGGAGGAGGTAAAACTTCCGGGTGACAAAACCTACCGAGCGGCTTTGGTAGAACCACCCGCCCGTGAAGTGCTTGTGCGTACCCCGGCATCTCTACGGCAACGCCTACCGCGAAAGTTCGATTATGCCGCTCGCGATGAAGCCAACCGCAAGCTGGGCCGGGCAGGGGAGCAGTGGGTGATTGGCTACGAACAGCAACGCCTGACCGAGCTCGGCCACCCAGAGCTTTTTCAGCGGCTGGATTGGGTGTCCGACACCCAGGGAGACGGTGCGGGGTTCGACATCCTGTCGTTCGAAGAGGACGCCCATGAGCGCTTCATCGAGGTGAAAACCACCAATGGCGGGGTAGGCTCGTCTTTCTTGGTCAGCCACAACGAACTCGAATTCTCCAAGGAGGCGGGCGATCAATTCCATCTGTATCGCGTGTTCCAGTTTCGGGACGGTCCGCGCCTGTTCACGCTACCCGGCGACCTCAGCCAACATGTGCATCTCAAGCCGACGGGCACTGTTGCAAATAGTCGGTGGTGATAAACTTATCATCCCCTTTTGCTGATGGAGCTGCACATGAACCCATTCAAAGGCCGGCATTTTCAGCGTGACATCATTCTGTGGGCCGTACGCTGGTACTGCAAATACGGCATCAGTTACCGTGAGCTGCAGGAGATGCTGGCTGAACGCGGAGTGAATGTCGATCACTCCACGATTTACCGCTGGGTTCAGCGTTATGCGCCTGAAATGGAAAAACGGCTGCGCTGGTACTGGCGTAACCCTTCCGATCTTTGCCCGTGGCACATGGATGAAACCTACGTGAAGGTCAATGGCCGCTGGGCGTATCTGTACCGGGCCGTCGACAGCCGGGGCCGCACTGTCGATTTTTATCTCTCCTCCCGTCGTAACAGCAAAGCTGCATACCGGTTTCTGGGTAAAATCCTCAACAACGTGAAGAAGTGGCAGATCCCACGATTCATCAACACGGATAAAGCGCCCGCCTATGGTCGCGCGCTTGCTCTGCTCAAACGCGAAGGCCGGTGCCCGTCTGACGTTGAACACCGACAGATTAAGTACCGGAACAACGTGATTGAATGCGATCATGGCAAACTGAAACGGATAATCAACGCCACGCTGGGATTTAAATCCATGAAGACGGCTTACGCCACCATCAAAGGTATTGAGGTGATGCGTGCACTACGCAAAGGCCAGGCCTCAGCATTTTATTATGGTGATCCCCTGGGCGAAATGCGCCTGGTAAGCAGAGTTTTTGAAATGTAAGGCCTTTGAATAAGACAAAAGGCTGCCTCATCGCTAACTTTGCAACAGTGCCGTATGAATGGCTCAACCAACATCAACTGACTGTGCCATCGAGTTCTCCAACCGCCAAGGCGATCAATTACACTCTGAAGCGTTGGCCAGCTTTAAGCCGCTATCTGGATGATGGCAATCTACCGATTTGCAATAACTGGGTGGAAAACCAGATGCGCCCCTGGGCGTTGGGACGTAAGAACTGGTTATTTGCAGGTTCGCTGCGCAGCGGTCAGCGAGCAGCCAATATTATGACATTAATCCAGTCAGCAAAGCTGAATGGGCTGGATCCCTATGCCTATTTAAGTGATGTGCTGAAAAGGTTGCCGACACATAAAGTGACTCAGATTGAAGAATTGCTACCACACCGCTGGAAACCTAAATCGAATTAAAAAATAGGCATGGGGTTCAGCGGACGCTTACCAAATCAGGCCCATATGTTATACTTGAACTAACTTATGATGAATGGAGGCTTCTTAATGATTGATATCCTAACTTTGAACCGTTAGTTTAATACGTTCAAAGGCTCTGCTTATGCTCAGAGTATTAGGATAAATCTGTCTTCTTATAGGAAACCTTTATTATACGGTTATAGTAAAAAGGCGGAGAGGAATCTTCCTCTTTTTTATTTTAAAGGGAGATCTCCCATGACACTTCGTAGAAAAGGGTACATCAATGAATTTGATGGCTTATTTGTGATACCAACAATCGGATTAATCCTGTTGAAATTTTATATTTCTATATTTAGAGCATAGGCAGATTGCCTGTGCTCTTTATTTTGTTTGTTTTAAATTGGTATTGAATGATACCAATATTACATGATTAATGGAGGAGATTATTTATGACATTTAATAACAATGAAAATACACGTGTGTGGTTTATTACAGGTGCAAGCAGTGGACTAGGATACGAATTCACAAAAAAAGCATTGGAGTCAGGAGAGAAGGTTGTTGGTGTTGCTAGAAATATTGAAAAACTGAATGAGTTAAAATGCCAGTTTGAAGGAATGTTACTTCCTTTAAGTCTTGATGTTACTGATAGAAGTGCTGTTTCGACTACAGTGGAAACTGCCATTAAACATTTTGGAAGACTCGATATTGTCATTAACAATGCAGGGAATATGGTAATGGGAATGATTGAAGAATTTAGTGAAGATGAAGTTAGAAGCCAAATGGAAACTAATTTCTTCGGTACAGTATGGGTAAGTCAAGCTGTTATGCCGTACTTGCGGGCACAAGAATCAGGTCATATTATCCAGATATCTAGTATTGGTGGACTGATTAGTGGTCCAATGTCGGGAATCTATAGCGCTAGTAAATTTGCTTTAGAAGGATTTAGCGAGGCTTTAGCACAAGAAGCTGCACATTTTGGTATAAAAGTATCTATCGTAGAACCTGGAGGTTACTGGACGAATCTATACTTAAAAATGAGTTTTACTACACAGAAAAAAGAGTATGATTCATTACGTGAAAAGTTGGCCCAACAATATTCAAACGAATCGGTGGATAGTGATCCTAAGTTAGCCGCCGAAGCTATAATGAAACTGGTTAATAGTGAGAATCCGCCTCTCCGATTAGTTCTGGGAAGCCTTGTATATGATTTAGCTGTTGAAAATGCAGAAAAACGTATATTTACATGGAAAGAGTGGGAATCAGTCAGTCGTTCTTCGGAACATGGGATTCCTGCACCAGAAGGATACCGTTGAATTTGATCTGACCAGCGATAAGGACACTGATCTTGAGGTTACAGACATTAATATCCCTCCTTTTGTGAAGTTGAATGATTTCCAATATGGAGGGGGAATTACCCAACGCTACAAAATCAAAAACACTAAATTAAAAACAAAGAATAAATCCTCAATACGCCTTCTTACAGTTGAATTTCCACAGACATTGCTAATTAAGCTGTACTCATTAATGACACCACCAGAAGGGTTATTACCGTCAAAATTGGGTGTTTGGGAATGGAGACAAACTTTCTATAACAAAATGACTGGGGAGAGTTACTTTTGCTCATGTTTTAAAGATGCCCTCACCAAAGAATATGTAGGTTTAGTAAGGAAACACGCCCATCTTGCGAATGCGTTAGAAAATAATTCCTTTAAAGAATCGATCTGTCACATTTGCACAAAAACGAATTCCGATTTGATGTATTCCCACAATATGTATAGTTCATCCTTCAAAGCAAGATATGGGGCATACATCACTAAGCATTCCATACAGGAAAGTATTAGTGAAAGGGATGCAGAGAACTACATTAGAGAGTTAAAAGGTGTAGCTAGAATAGGTGAAAGATGGGTAAATGAAACATTGTTGTTCAACTACATTAATTTGTTATTCCCTCAATTCACAGTTCAAAGAGAAGCATCACCCACCTGGTTAAATAGACAAAGATTTGATGTGTATATACCTGAGCTAAATTTAGCTATCGAATACCAAGGGCAACAACACTATGTAGCTGTTGATCTATTTGGTGGAGAAGAAGGTTTAAAAAGAACAAAACAAAGAGATAAGGAAAAGCTCCAACTCAGTAAAATTAATGGTGTTGATATTATCTACTTTAGCTACAAAGAGAATTTAACTGAAAAATTAGTACAAAATCGATTGAAGAAGTACCTTAAAGAGTATGAATAACAGGTTCTATATACTCTCAACTAGAAATATATTTACTAGGCCTTTTTATTTGTTTTTTCTGTAGAAAAGAAAATTACAGAACCATCTAAAAGCGTGTCACAACAAAAAAGCGTGTCACAACAAATATATAAATTGTTTAAATACAATCGCTTATTTATTTTTATTGATTGACATGCTATCTGACGTGCTATTGACACGCTTTTTTCCATGTCAGTAAAAGCGAATCCAGAAAAAAAAATGCGTGTCAACATAGCATGTCATTAAATTAAATTCATTTAAGTATATGATATATATATAATTATATTAATAATTTATGACATGCTATTTTTTAGCAAGTCATATATATTTTTTGTTATAAATTAGTAGTTTATGTACTTTATTGACATGCTATTTTATTTTATTTAATCAATTTTTTTATTGACTCTACAATGGTTCATTTCTACTTTTTTTGCTTTCCTAATCTACCCCATTTTTCTATACAAATAGAAAGTATTATTAAGTATATGATTTATATACATATATTATTTCCATAATATGTATCACCCTCGGAATGATGAATCACATTCTTTGGCATGCCTCGATCATGCAATGCTTGCTCCAATGCATCGAGCACCATATCTGTATTCATCCGTGTCGATACTTTCCATCCAACAATTGCTCGTGAGAACACATCAATAATAAATGCAGTATAAACCCAGCCTGAATTTGTTTGAATATACGTAAAGTCACTCACCCACAGTTGGTCAGGATGATCAGCAGTAAAATTACGTTTTACCAAGTCATCCGCTCGTTTTTGATCATCTCGGCTACGGGTGGTTTGTTTGTTCTTACCACGCCAAACACCTTTTATACCTAGCTTTTGCATTAATCGAGCAACAGTACAGCGCGCAATAATATAGCCTTCACGTTTCAGTTTTTGCCAGACTTTACGTACACCATACCGACCTGAACTTTCCTTCCAAATTCGTTTAATCTCCTCAGCATGATGCAAGTCATGTAAATCTCGCTTTGCTCGATGTTCTGGATTTTCACAGAGATCTAGAGTCCGGTAATAGGTTGAAGGTGCGATCGGTAAAATTCTACAAATCGCCTCGACTCCGTACAGCTCTTTATTATTATGGATAAAATCCACCATTATTTGTGTGGGCGGTCGAGCTCCGCCTGGGCGAAAAAAGCGGCTGCTTTACGTAGAATTTCATTGGCGCGTTGCAGGGGTCGTTTGCGGGAGAGGGCGAAATCCTACGCTAAGGCTTTGGCCAACGATATTCTCCGGTAAGATTGATGTGTTCCCAGGGGATAGGAGAAGTCGCTTGATATCTAGTATGACGTCTGTCGCACCTGCTTGATCGCGGCCGCGATAGCTAGATCGCGTTGCTCCTCTTCTCCATCCGCGTTCCAAGCTGCGGAAAGGCACCCATAAGCGTACGCCTGGTCGAGCAGGCGACGCGGATCGACGTCCAGCGCACGAGAGAATGCGTCCGCCATCTGTGCAATGCGTCTAGGATCGAGACAAAGGTCGTCTCTGTCAGCCGGATCGTAGAACATATTGGCGGCGCCAAAGCCCACTTCACCGACCAGACCGACGGGATCTATCACCAGCCAGCCGCGACTGGAGAACATGATGTTTTCATGATGCAGATCGCCATGTAGCCCACGCAGTTCCGAGGCATTGCTCATCATTTGATCGGCTATAATCGCCGCGTGGACGTAGTCAGTTTGACAACCTGCGTTTTGATCATCGCGCGCCCGCTGAAACAAAGCTGCAAAGCGATCCCGGATCGGGAGAAGGGCAGAAGGCAGGGGTTCCTCAGATGCGGCATACAGCTTCGCCATTAGTTCCGCTGCAATTTCGGTCGCCTGGTAGTCGCCGTGCTCGGCAACGATGTGAGAGAGCATTCGCTCCCCGGCATATTCGAGCAACATCAGATTGTTCTCACGACCGAGCAACCGGACTGCTCCCCTCCCATTGCGCCATACCAGATAGTCGGCCCCGCGCAGTTCATCAGCAATGTCTTCTATAGGTTTCAATCCCTTGACGATTGCAGGAGTCCCGTCTGGCAATGAAACTTTCCAAACGAGGCTGGAAAAGGTGTCCGCAATGAGAACAGGTTGCGAAACGTGCCAATGAGCAGGAAAAACAGGCGGCATGAACATCAACCCCAAGTCAGAGGGTCCAATCGCAGATAGAAGGCAAGGCGTTCGCGGTCGGGGGCTTCGATCCCCAATACATTGAATAGGACAGCGAAGGCGCGCTCTGCTTCATCTGGCGCTGCCCAGTTCTCTTCGGCGTTAGCAATCATGAGTGCCAAATCGGCATAGCGATCTGCTGTTCCGAGCCGCCCAAGGTCGATCAGACCCGTGCATTGAAGAGTTTTAGGGTCCACCATGAAGTTCGGCATGCAGGGATCACCATGGCAAACAACCATATCGGTGCGCTCTTGGTCGAGCCGCACCGGTAGCTCTCGTTCGACACGAGCCAAAAGATCGAGCTGCGGCGTACTCTTGTCCTCGTCCGGTAAGAAGTCGGGATTGACGGCATTGCGGGACACCACATCAACGGCGCGTCCGAACATTCGCGACAGCCTGCGCTCAAACGGACATTGATCAACCGATAGGCTGTGAACAGCGCCAAGTTGCTGCCCCATTGACGGCCACGCTTTGAGCAAATCCGCTCCAGACAGATCAGCCGCCGGTACTCCCGGAATTGCCGTTATCACCAAGCATGCACCCTCCTGTTCCTCCTGCCAGTTGATCACCTCGGGGCAAGCCACACCTCGACCTTTGAGCCAAATGAGGCGGTCACGCTCTCCAGCGAGCTCACCGCGGCGGGAAGCAGGTGCGATTTTCGCGAAGGCATGCCCGTCACCACGTCGAAAAACAAAATCACCAGATTCTCCGCCTCTGACAGGCAACCAGTCAGAATGCGATTCACCAAAAAAAATATTAGTTCGATTCAATGGAGGTTCCTTCAGTTTTCTGATGAAGCGCGGAGGTGGCTCAACAGAGGTGGTTCCACTTGTTTGAACAACTAAAAGCGTATTTATAAGTGATATTCCGCTCTAGTTAAGCCACCTTGTTTTGTTGGGGTAGCTGATCATAGTAAAACTCATTTGGTGTCATTTTGTCTAGACTTGAATGAGGTCGTTTCAGATTATAAAACTCAAAATATGCACTCAATTGCTTTTTCGCATCTGTGACACTGCTATAAGCTTTGAGATACACCTCTTCATATTTAACGCTCCGCCATAATCGTTCAACCATCACATTATCTACCCATCGACCTTTACCATCCATACTGATTTGAATGCCATTTGATTTCAATACATCAATAAATGCATCACTGGTGAACTGACTGCCTTGGTCTGTATTCAATATTTCAGGTGATCCATATTTTTCAATCGCTTCATTTAAAGCCGAAATACAAAAATCCACCTCCATACTAATCGATACCCTATGCGCAAGTACCTTGCGGCTATGCCAATCAATCACAGCACATAAATAAACAAAGCCTTTTGCCATAGGGATATACGTTATATCCGTAGACCACACTTGATTACTGCGCTGAATAGCCAATCCTTTGAGCAGATATGGATATTTACGGTGAGCTTGATTAGCCTGGCTTAAATTTGGTTTGCAATATAACGCCTGAATACCCATTTTCTTCATTAAAGTACGTGTATGACGTCGTTAGGTGGTTCCGCTAGGGTATACTGAAAATAAACTTGTCCTGTACCTGATTCCAGTAAAACACTCTCCGAAAATATCGAGACGATTCACGGTTGGTTACAGATAGTTTGGGTGTTATTTTTATCTCTATGCTTGATAGGCTTTATGAGCTTACCACAAATAATTTTTCATTCGGTCAGTCCTCGCTTTCATCCGACCAATTTTGACTCAACTCACTCACCAAACGACTCTCATCGCATTTAAAATCAATATAGTGATAGGTATTGGCAGGCAATAGCCAATCCTGCCCTGTCAGTGGACATTTTTGTTCCATATCTTCTGCCTGTGTCCAATCACGGTAATTCATTAGAAAATAATAGGTGGGTACACCTGTGCTTTGTTCAATGATACGGCACAATTCTCGACCTATTTTGCTATGCTCAGAATTGGGATTTTGCATTTGCTCTAAGGCAAAGGCTTCACTTACTGGTTGAGAACCAAGCCACAAACGATATAACGCTTCAGCCTGACGATACCATGACCACACATTATCATAACAAGGGTGATCAGGTTGGGTATATGGGATTTTATATAGAGGAATGCCTTGTAAGGTTACTCCATCTAGTAAAGGCGAACTCCAGCCCCAACGCAACATGTAAAATTCAGATTGCGTTGGTACGGCATAACGGGGAAGAGGATAGTCATGGTCTTCTCCGATATACAAGGTTTGAATGGGTTTACCTGCTAACTGTTCGATTTTATTGTGCATTTCTTGGGCATAGCTGTTCATATTTTTACGGTCAAGGGCATCCATTTCAGGACACACCACAGTCACGCGAGTAATATCATTTTGGCTAACAGCTAAATGATGGTTACGGGGTAATATTTGTCCGTTGCCTTCTAAATTTCCTAAATAACAAAATACATCATGGTCGTGGCTATCATCATCTTCAGCGATACCTGTATATTGGGGTATGATAATATCAAAGGCGTGCATTTTTATATCTCATGCTTAATTTATATTAAATATATTTGGGGATGTTGCTGTTGAAATTGGTTAAAGTGCTGTCTTGTAGTGTCAATTTAACCTATACCGTCAATGCCGTACACTCTAAATATTAATAATACTTAAACTACTTGATATTATAACTATAATTTTTCTTATCATATTTACCGAAATAAGGAACAGCTACATCCTTATGCACTGTATTATTACTATCAGTATATGTAATTACTATAGAGTCTTCGGTGTCAGAATATTTTATAGGATACTAATGTGGTTCCGTTAATTAGACAACTCAATTCAGTTTTATAAGTGATAAACCCGCTCTAAATATTTAAATTATGCTGCCATTACTTTTAGTAAATGTTGATCATAAAATTCATTCGGTGTTGCCTTATTCAAACTTGAATGAGGACGTATCATGTTATAAAAATCCAAATATTCAGCAATTGATTGTATCGCTTGTTTAACCGTATCGTAAGCCTTCAAATAGACTTCCTCATGCTTCACGCTGCGCCATAAACGCTCAATCATCACATTATCCATCCATCGTCCTTTTCCATCCATACTGATACGGATATTTCGCAATTTTAACTCATTCAAAAATGCCTCGCTTGTGAATTGACTGCCTTGGTCTGTATTAAAGACTTCAGGACAACCATATTTCACAATTGCTTCTTGCAACGCATCTATGCAAAAGTCTGTTTCCATACTGATCGATACACGATGAGCCAGTGCTTTACGACTATAGGCATGGTCTAAAATCCTAGACCCACATCATTTTGATCATAATTGATTTGAGTAAGAAAGAATTATTATGCAATAACTTATCTTTAAAAATTAATGATGAGAAAGAGTTTTTTATAAATTCTTATTTTAAAGACTTTCTAAAATTAACATAATACGCGTTATACGAATCCCAAGGCATGGCTTTTAGTCATGCTTTTTTTATCAAAAGAGTATACCTGAATGATAGCGAGCCAAATCGCATACAATATCTATCATTAGACTTAATGCAATAATTAAATGATAGTATTATCATTAATCTAATAGAATTAAGATTAAATGATAGAAATGAATACACGTATTTATCTACGAGCTTCAACTAAAGATCAAGATGCAGAAAGGGCTTTGCAGATTCTTCAGGATCTAAACCAAAACTTGAATTTGGGTGAAACCATTGTGTACGTGGAAAACTATAGTGGTACGAAGTTAGACCGACCTGAATTGAATAAGCTACTGTCAGAAGCAAATCAAGGTGACACATTGTTAGTTGAAAGTATTGACCGCTTATCACGCCTAACCCAACGAGATTTTCAAGAGCTGAAGCGCAGGATCCAGGAGAAGGGACTTCGTTTAGTCGTAGCAGATCTTCCTACTACCTACCAAATGATTCAAACCAGTGACAGCATTACTCATTCAATCTTGGAACTCATCAACAATATGTTGATTGATCTTCTGGCAACAATGGCCCGCCTAGACAATGAGAAACGTATAGAACGTATTAAGCAGGGCCTGGCACGTTCGGGTTACAAACCAACAGGCAAGAAGGCAAATGAGGCTAAACATAAACGAATAAAAGAATTGCTAGTAGTTGGCAATATGACTAAGGAAGAAATTGCCAAAGCAGTGAATTGTGGAGTTGCAACTGTCTATCGAGTTGCTAAAGTTATCTAAAAGAGGCTTATCTCAACGCGCCCCCAATGGGGCACCGCTGCATTCAGGTTACTTCACATAAGAAATTTTATGTTAAATGATTGTTAGAAATGCCCCTTGATCGAGGCATTTTCTATAAAGAATACTAAAAACTAATTAAAGCCAACCAAGTTTCAAAACAAGGCAGTTCTCAGCAATCATATTTTTAAATTATATAACTCCCAACTGAGCTTTTGCTCCAACGATAAGGCTTTCATTTTGAGTTTCTAAGGCAAATAAACCATACATCAAAGGAGAGGCCGCTGCTCTTTCTAAAGTCTGTTCATATAGTTTATTCCAAACTTTACCCCCTAGTTTTTCATACTCGATGATTAGAGTTTTGAGGCTTTCTTCTCCAAACAAAGTTACATGCCCAGCAAAATCAATCGCTGGGTCATCTATATGGGCTGTTGACCAATCAATAACGCCTGAAACAGCTCCATCCTTTGAAGCTAGTACATGCCCAGCATATAAATCGCCATGTATAAATTGGGTGAAATCTGCCCATAGAACATCATTATCCAACCATTTTCTGTAGCGGGTTTCCAATTGCTCACTTATACCAATTTCAGATTTTACTAACTGCAAATTGTTTGCTATTTCAGGTCTTAAATCTGAAGGTTTCATAATTTTCAAATCATTTTCCCGAACTTCTTTTTCAGGAATACTATGGATTTCAAATAAGGTTTTTGCCAAAGATGTTATGTATTTCGGGCTATCTTTGTCCATATTCCAAATTATTTCATAGGTTTCAGCATCCAAATTTAAAACAGGATTATCTTTAAGTATGGGATAAGCCACTAATTCTGTAGATGAAATTCTCCAATCAGGAACCTCTACAGAAAGATGTTTTTTTACCAATTCTAAAATGCGTTTTTCTTTCTTGATTTGTTCCCTCATGCCATCACGACGAGGAATACGCAGCAACCATTGTTGCCCCTTTGTATCAAGAGCAAAAACGACCTTAAAATCAATGCCCATTTCATTGAAATTCATTTTGTCCGTAAGCAACAAGCCGTGTGCTTCAGCAAGTGATTGAATATCTTGAATTGTCATTTTTAATTTCCTTTAAAGAGTTCAATAATTAATGTTCGGATTAGATTGGCTATCATTAACAATCTCTCTCAAAAGTCTTGATGATTTTGTGGTCTTTGATCTCGTAGATAATGTCAGCAATATTATCGACCAATTGCTTGTCATGAGATACGAAGATAATAGTTCCTGCATAGGACTTCATCATTGTTTCTAATGCGGCAATACTTTTTAGGTCAAGATAGTTTCCTGGTTCATCCATAAGCAAAATATTATATTTTCCTAAAAGCATTTTGGATAAAAGCAGTTTGATGATTTCACCTCCCGATAAGTCGGATAAGTTTTTTTGAATATCATTCGCTCCGATCCCCATTGAAGCCAATACTGCACGAATTTCCGCAACTGTGTACTCGCACTCTTCCTGCATAAAGGAGAGCACAGATTTATGCGTGTTAAATTTATATCCTGTTTGTGTAAAGTAGCCAATTTCAGCTTTTGGAGATATGGTTAATCCATCAGCACGTTCTGATATCATTTTTAACAAGGACGTTTTCCCTGTTCCATTCGATCCAGTTATAGCGACTTTAGCGCCAAGCGGTATTATAAAGTTAGCGTCATCAAAGATAGTACGGCTACCAAATTTTAAGCTCAGACCATCTGCCGTAATCGGGAACTTATTGTGCAGTTCTAGGGCTGAACTTTGACGAAAACGAATAGAACGCAAATGCTCTGGTGCTTGAATATCTTCTAATGCAGCCAAACGCTTTTCCATACTCTTAGCTGCCTGATACAGTTTTCTTTGCTTGGTGCCAGTCATTTTTGCATGCCCAAGTCGTCCAGCACTTTCGGTAGAGTTTTTGGATTTTTCTCCTTTTTTCTTATTGTCTAATCGATTAGCTTGCTGGCGTTTTTCTTGCACAGCAGATTCTAATCGCTCCCGTTCCTTCATCATCAGCTCATATTCTACGGCTTGGTGTTGTCGCTCTTCTTCTTTTTGACGCAAGTAATCCGAGTAACCACCCCAATATTCCGTAATTTTACCGTCTTTTAACTCCCATATCTTGTCTACAACCATATCAAGAAAATATCGGTCATGACTGATAACAAGTAATGCTCCATCAAATGCTTTAAGTTGACCAATAAGTAGATCTATTCCATTGAGATCAAGGTGGCTGGTTGGTTCATCCGCTAGAATGCCATGTACTTGTTGGGAAAATGCGGCAGCAATTTTTGCACGAGTTTCCTCTCCGCCACTCATTGTGTCGTTTTGTACATTGGAAACACCAAGGCGAGATAACATTGCCCGGTCTTCGACCGTTTCTATTTCGATTCCGCCCAGTTGGCTGATATGTGCAAAATCACCAAAACGCTGTAATGTCGCTTCGGCTAAAACAATTTCGCCATTAAGTACTTTGAGTAAACTACTCTTTCCTGCTCCGTTATCACCCACAAGACCAATACGGTCATAAGAGTGAATTTCCAATTCATCAATATCCAAAACATCACGCCCAGCATAATCCAAGCGTATGTTTCTCGCTTTAATAATTAAACTCATTTTTATTTACTCCTGTTTAGCTCTTGAAATTTTTTATGCAGCAAACAGGATTTAGGTGAAAACAAAAGCTAGCATCACAGTGTCCTCCCAAAAAAAAAGCTATTCATCCACAGGGTGGACAAATAGCTAGTCAATTAAGTTATAACTGGAAACTATGCACTAAAAGCATACTTATAAATTAAGCATACTTTTACTTTATATATCCGCATATATTCTTAAAGACACAACAAAAGCCCACCATTATAAAATAGTGTCACTATGCAAATAGTTGTGTCTTAACGAATGCGGATAGAATGCATAAACTTACCTAAAAAATAAAATTCAGTTTTATGATAACTTTACTGTTAAAAGAAGTCTAGACAACCTTGTTTTATGCTTGGATATAAGGCTTATTTTAAAATAATAGTAGTGAAGATTTTCTAAAATTAACATAATACACCTTATACGAAATAAAAATGGGAGCCTTAAGCTCCCATTTTTTAAGTAATTTTTTCAAATAAGGCTTGGGTGAGCATCTAAAATTCGAATCAATGTAGCTGCTGGTCCAGTTGGATAGCGTCGTCCCTGTTCCCAATTTTGCAGGGTACGGGGGCTAATATGTAGACGTGCAGCAAATTCATTTTGGCTCAAGCCAGTTTTTTCACGTACTTCTTTAATATCAGGCAATTCGAGTTCTGTAACTCGGCTTGCTTTAACTTCTTTACGTTTGATAGCTCCAGCTTCTTTGATTGAAGCAACCAAGTCATCAAATAAGTTGTTATCCATGAAATTGCTCCTTCACGAGTTGGTGCAGAATGGCGGTTTCCTTATCTGTTAAATTATCTTTTACTGATTTTGGATAAGCCACTAAGAAAAAGATCTGATCATCCTCGGTGACCCAATAATAAATCACCCGTATCCCACCACTTTTCCCTTTGTTACCTTGAGCACAACGTACTTTGCGAATACCACCGCCATTCTTGATTAGGTCACCTCTATCAGGCTGTACCAAAAGATCTTGCTGAAGTTGACGATATTCCTCATCAGATACAAGGTCTTTAATTTGCTTGGTAAAAATACTGGTTTCAATGAATAGCATAGGTTTAAGTACGTCAATGGCGTATAAGAATTTTAGCAGTTTTAGAGCGAAAAAACGAGAGCTATAGGCTCACGTTTCGCATAATCAGTATTATGTTAATTTTAGAAATATTAAATTACTAACATATCCGTACCAAATTTATAAAATTAAGAATTTATAGACTCTGTTTGCATTTTTCTAAAAAACTCTTCTTTATATCTTTTCTGAATTTCACTTGATGCATATTTAGCAAATGCGAAATTAATGCCTCCACCCAAAATACCACCAACAACAGGAATAAATTTTGCTGCCTGTTTAGTTGTCATTTTGGGTGCTAATTTTGATGCAACAATCATGATCAGTTTAAGTACTGGGTTTGATTTTGCCCCAGATTTTCCTGCAATTTGAGCAGCTCTATTCATCATAGCTTGCACACCAGCAACAGCTGCTTTATCAAACCCCAATGAAAATAAATAAATTTCTCTAGCTAGTTCTGCATCATGTGGATTATTTGGATCAAAGCCATTCAAATATGCAACTCGTTGATTCAACCTATACAATTGCGCTGCCATATTTACAATATCCACGCTCCCAATAGTTACCATTGTTACTGCACCACCAACGCCAGAGGCCAGTCCAGTTACTGCATTATTTCTTGCTGCATAGTTACCATAAGAACCAGAAATATCTTCAATTCTTCGATAATTTTTACAAATAATTTCTGTTGTAAAGTCTTCTATTTTTGAAATAGGTAACCCTTTAGACTGCGCATCTTTAACAATGTCATTAGGGTCTACTGAAATAACTTCAGAAATTTTATTTAAGAGCTTTGTAGGTAATTGAGTAGTACTATCGAAATCCATGTTTTTAAGACTTATTAAATTAATTATTAATATCATAAATTAAACATTAGATTTTTATCAGGTTATAAAAAATATTTATTCAT
Organism: Acinetobacter sp. YWS30-1; assembly: GCF_033558715.1. Taxonomy (NCBI): domain Bacteria; kingdom Pseudomonadati; phylum Pseudomonadota; class Gammaproteobacteria; order Moraxellales; family Moraxellaceae; genus Acinetobacter; species Acinetobacter sp. YWS30-1. The sequence continues at coordinate 31,306 of NZ_CP114607.1, forward strand.
AATTTGACAATAATTTTTAGAGGCTCCCCCCATTTAACATAATGGCTGTTATACGAAATTAATGTGTTAGAACCCATTTAAAGTGTCTATATTCTCACCAATAAAAATGTCTAGTTTATGATGGTTTTCACCATCATGGACTGGATATAAATATAGATGCTGATCACTATGTCTGATAAAGAAATTCAACGTCTTGCAGTTCTGCAAGACGTTAGAGATCATCGTATTACCCAGGTCCGTGCTGCTGAAATCCTGAATCTTTCCACCCGTCAAATTACCCGGTTATTGCAGAAACTCAATCAAGATGGTGTCTCAGGTATGGCACATGCCAGTCGTGGTCAACCTGGCCATCGTCGCCATGATGACTTGTTAAAATCAAAGTGCCTTTCCATTATTGCTGAACATTTGCTGGGCTTTGGACCCACCTTGGCGCATGAGAAGCTCAGCAGCATGTTTGGTCTGCATATCCCTGTAGAAACGGTTCGTCGCTGGATGACTGCAAATGACCTGTGGATTCCTCGATCCAAGCGTCTGAAACGTCCGTATCAGCCTAGATATAACCGTGATTGCTTCGGTGAGCTGATCCAGATCGATGGCTCATATCATGACTGGTTTGAAGGCCGAGCTTCCAAATGCTGCTTGCTGGTTTATATCGATGACGCCACTGGAAAGCTGTTGCATCTGCGCTTTTGTGAGGCTGAAACGACCTTTGATTATATGCTTTCAACCCGAGCCTACATTGAGCAATACGGCAAGCCTTTAGCGTTTTATAGCGATAAACACTCGGTATTCCGAGTGAATCAGAAATCGAGCCAAGATAGCCAGATCACGCAATTTGGGCGGATTCTGAATGAGTTAAATATTGATATTATCTTCGCCAACTCACCCCAGGCTAAAGGCCGTGTGGAACGTGCCAATAGAACACTCCAGGATCGCCTGATCAAGGAAATGCGCCTAGAAGGTATCTGTTCAATTGCCGAGGCAAATGCCTGGCTGCCCTGCTTTATTGAGCATTTCAATCAGAAGTTTGCCAAGTGTGCGCGAAACTCAAAGAATTTACATCGGCCATTAACCGAATCTCATCTTGAACTGGATGATATTTTTACCTGGCAGGAACCGCGTAAGGTCACCAAGAATCTGACCCTGACCTATGACAAATGTATTTATCTGCTTGAACCGATAGAGCTGAATCATAAGCTTGTTGGGCAATATATTTCATTTCTGGAGTACCCGGATGGGACTGTGGCCCTCATGCACGAGGGACGAAAGCTCAACTACAGCATTTTCAATAAATTAGCTGGGCTACAGCAGAATGAGATCGTTGAGAATAAACGGTTAGGTACAGTTCTGGCACATATTCAGCAACAGCATGAAGAGTTGGAAAAACAGAATAAACGTTCCCGTCTCAAGAAAAGTATGCCGAGTCGTAAAGCTCAGAAAGCTGTTATTGAACAAAGAAAGTTAAATCCTGTGCTTGACTCTTGTGGTTAAAAACAGGACATTTTAAATGGTTTATCGCATAGACATTTTAATTGGTGAATAACATAATGGATGTCCGTATAGACTACTTGCATATTGTATTCGATCGAATACAATATAGTGAGAAGATAAGGAATTCTCATGATTGAAATTAAACGTCTGCCAGAATTTGATGAATGGTTAGATGGCATTAAAGACAATATGACCCGTATTCGTCTGAATCGTAGATTAGATAAGGTTCAACGTGGAAATTGGGGAGACATTAAGCCTCTCCAAGATGGCGTTTGGGAAATGAGAGAGTTCTTCGGTGCTGGATGGAGAATGTATTACATCCAGCATGGTGACGTAGTGATTGTAATGCTTGGTGGAGGAGATAAATCGACTCAACAACAAGACATCGATCGTGCAGTCAAATTATCGAAAACATTGGAGGATTAAAATGGTTAAAGTCGCTGATTTACCAAGTTTTGATATGGCTGAGTCACTCAAAACTGAAGAAGACATTGTGATGTATCTCAATATGGTTCTTGAAGATAATGATCCAGCTGAATTAGCCCATGCACTTGGTGTTATTGCTAAAGCTCGTGGCATGACTCAAATTGCTAAAGAAGCAGGGATTGGGCGAGAGGCACTCTACAAAGCCCTACGTCATGATTCAGCACCACGTTTTGATACGATTAATCGTGTAGTAAATGCGTTAGGCTTAAAACTCACTGTACAACACGCCTAAAACTTTAAAAAATATAGTAAAAATGGGAGCTAAAGGCTCCCATTTTTAGATTCGTATAAGGTGTATTATGTTAATTGTAGCAAAACTCAATAATCATAGCCTTCCTGATAACCCTCATGCTCACTAAGGTCATTAATTACACTATCGTATACACCTGAGTAGTTCATAAGATCTCCATTATCATCATGTTCATAGTTTTCAGAACCTTCATAATCCGATCCAGAATGATTAGATATAAATCCTCTGTTAGCCCCTGTTAATGATTGTGTGAGTGGTTTTCTGGGAGGGGGATTATTAGGTTCTGTTTGATTTTCGTATGGCTCATCATCATCGTATGGAATATCAGAGGATTCTTCTTTCTGATATCTATTCAAAGCATCATCAGAACGCCATACATAGATTTTGTCTTCATTTTCATATTTCTTGTTCATGACACTATTCCTTAAGAATATTTGTTTTTACGACTATCAAAGTCGTAGGCAGTAATTAAAGACTCATATTCACTAACAACAACGATTCCGCCTTTATCCAAGAGCTTAGCCATCACAGCTAATTCACGTAGCATTTCTTCTCGATGACGAAGGATCAATTTTCTATTCACGATCACCTTATCTCCATCGATTTCACCATGCTCTAAAGCATAGTTAACCATTGCTTTGGTAATTCCTCGTTGAGAAGTTCTCTTCATGAAATGGTTCGTTTTAATCATTTTATTTCTGCCTATTGCCTGTATGTTTTTCATCCTATAGCACACACAAAAACTTGTAAATACTTTTTGTAATTTTTTTAATTACAAAAAGTATTTACATTTGTATCTACACTTATATTTAATGTGCTATAATTTATTCAATTTCAAAAACTGATAGATAAAACAAATGGTTGAAAAATTAGATTTAGAAGAGTTGGCCTATAGACATCGAGCTAAAAGGGAAATGTCTATCGATGGGCTGAGTGCTTTTGTCGAACTAGGTTTGAATACTCGTATCAATCTTGAGCCTAATGCAATGAAAGGGCTGTCAATTAAACTTTCCGAAGATCAGAATATGATTCTTGAATCAGTTGCAAATGCTATAGGCAAAAGCAAGAGTAAAGTTCTTCAAGAAATAGTTAGCTCTTATATAGAATCAGCTTATCTTTCATATCTGAAAGGCCTTTATCAGATTGGTGATTTAAATCAAGAAAATACTGATATTGATGCAGTACAGGACCATTTAATTAAGATAAAAAATAAACTCAAAGATTCAGGAAATGAGTATTTCCATATCTTCATGCTGGCAAAAATGGGCTTCATAGACCGAGCTACGGATTTAGCAGATGAAATACTGAATCAACAAAAGAAGGGGCAAGCTAATGAGTAATTATTTTGAAGAACTAGGTCTCCTTCATGCCACAGAGCTAGATGCAAAGTCTGTAAAAACTCTCGCAATGTCATTTAAGTTACCTGAGCCAGATCTCATGAAATTGGATGTTTTTTGTGAAGATATGGGAATCAATCGAAGTAAATTTATCCATATGTTATTAGATGATCAAAAGGCCTTTGATGCTCTAAAAACATACATGCTGGCAAGTCAAAAAAATATAGACGACTTAGCTTTACCTGACAGTATTAGAGGGAAATTCGAGACTTATTTACAGCTGGAAGATCCAAGCTCTGACTGCTGATTTAACATAATGGTTGTTATACGCAATAAAAAAACCTGGGCACCAACCCAGGTCTAAAATTTAAAAAACAGATAAATATCAGTGCAATAAACTCATTTTTCTAATTTCGCATAACGTGTATTATGTTAATTTCAGTAAATTTAAATACTTACCTTATAATTTAACTGTAGTTCATCCGCATTTTCCCCTCTAATGCCCCAGTTTTCTTTAGGAGTTTCAAATATAGTTATCTCAACATCATTTGAATCAATACCGCATAGATTGTTTATATTTTCGCTCTGTACACGACAAAAATAGATAACTCATTGAAATAATGTCATAATAATTGTTTTCTAACGACGAATACTATGACACATCTCAATGAGTTATATCTTATCTTAAACAAATATCTAAAATGGAACAAGTCACATTTAAAGTGCTTTGCGCTCATCATGCTTGTGATTATTTTAAAGCAAACATGTAATCTTTCTTCTGCATCTAAAGCCTTGCCCATCAAGTGCTTACCACAATCATTTTATCGACGTATGCAGCGCTTCTTTGCAGGTCAGTATTTTGATTATCGTCAAATTTCTCAGTTGATTTTCAATATGTTTTCATTCGACCAAGTGCAACTGACTTTAGATAGAACCAATTGGAAATGGGGAAAACGAAATATTAATATCCTGATGCTCGCAATCGTTTATCGTGGAATAGCGATACCTATCCTTTGGACATTGCTTAATAAACGTGGAAATTCAGATACGAAAGAGCGTATTGCTTTGATTCAACGCTTTATAGCCATTTTTGGTAAAGACCGTATTGTGAATGTGTTCGCAGACAGAGAGTTTATCGGTGAGCAGTGGTTTACATGGTTAATTGAACAAGACATCAACTTCTGCATTCGTGTTAAAAAAACTTCATTGTCACCAATCATTTAGGAAAGAATCATAAAATTAGTGATTTATTTCGCCATCTTAAAGTTGGTCAAATTGAATGTCGTAAACGACGGATTTTGGTTGGTCGGGTGAAACTATATATAAGTGCACTACAGTTAGAAAATGGAGAGCTTTTACTCGTCGTTTCTCCTCAGTTTAATGCCAATGCTATTCAGGATTATGCATTACGCTGGGAAATTGAAACCTTATTCAGTTGTCTCAAAGGACGCGGGTTTAATCTTGAAAATACGCGCTTGACAGACCCTAGACGAGTGAAAAAATTGATTGCGGTGTTAGCTATAAGCTTCTGTTGGTGTTACTTAACGGGTGAATGGCAACATGATCAAAAAAAAGTGATAAAAATAAAGAAGCATGGACGACTCTCAATGAGTTTATTTCGCTATGGTTTAGACTATGTTCAAATGGCGATTCAGCGTTTAATTGGTTTTGGGAAAAAAGAAGAGTTTAAGGAAATTTTGGCAATTTTAAGAAGGCAGAACCCTGATAGGATAAGGGTTCTGTGAAATTTGTCGTGTACAGAGTTCTGTTTTATAGATTCATTAGTTTTTGGAAAGAAAAGTCGAGGCTGAACATTTCCGTTTCGTTTATTATTGATTCTGCCTGTGCTTCTCTTCCATAAGCAAACATTTGCTGTTCATAATTTTCAATAGCCTCTTCAATGCTGTTAAATTTCCCATTGGTCAGATTATCCGACAATATCAAGGCATCCATCAACCCACTGTTTACGCCTTGTCCTGCAAAAGGAGGCATCAAATGAGCAGCATCTCCAATCATCGTTATGGGTAATGGACGCTTACTTTTCCAAGACTTATCTAAGGGAAATATTCGTGTCGCTAACCCTACAAAAGATGATGTCAAACGAATCAGTTCTTTGTAGCGTTCGTCCCAATCGGAAAATTTTTTCAGGAGAAAATCAACGACACTATTTCTGTCTTGAAAATCTACCCGCGTTTTGCTTTTCCATTCATCAGGTGTTTTAAAACTTATTCCAAAATGCAATGCACCATTATTATTAGGATTCGCAAATAATAAATTACCTTGATGAGCAGCCATTAGCCGGTTTCCATTGCATAGCTGAAAAAATCCAGGACAGTTCACCTCTGGTTGATGAATATCGGCTTGTATATTGAAAGTACCTGTTTCTTCAACTTCCGTGTCGGTAACAAATTTTCTTACTTTAGACATTCCACCATTGGCAATAATAACCAGATCTGCTGTTTCACTCGGTTTATTCTCAAAAGTTAGTGTCCACTTCTTCTTACCAGGTTCAAGCATAACAAGTTTTCTATCCCAAATAACCGTGTCGTTTTCTAAACTATTCAACAAGATAGCCCTTAAGTCATTTCTGTTTATTTCAGGATTGTCAAATCGATTTTCGGGCTTTACATTTTTTGTGGATAAAATATTGCCTTTTTCATCAGCAATATTTACACCCATTGGTAAGGCTAAGTCATAATAAGTTTGTAACAATCCCGCTTTTTTCATTGCTTCCTGACCTGAACCTTTGTGTAGGTCAAGGGTTCCACCAAAAATTCTTGCCTCTCGGTCGTTGTCTCTTTCGTAAACTGAAACGTCTATGCCGTTTTGCTGTAATAATTTTGCCATAGTCAGTCCAACGGGTCCACCACCAATTATTGCAACGTTCTTATCACTAAGTAAATTCATTTGTTTTTCTTTATTGCTCATTTATATGTTTTTCAATTCCGTCAATTATTGTTGTCCAATCTTCAAAGTGCAATTCGTGTCCTGTTCCTTCAAGAGTAATTAATTTCGTATTTTGTATTTTCTCAATTAATACACCAGCGTTTTTATAGTGCCAAATTTTGTCATCTGTTCCGTGAATTATCAAGGTTGGTTGATTTACTTCATTTAGTCTATTCCAATATTCTTCACTACCTTGCAATGTAGCGTGATTGAACATACTTATATAATTGTTTGCTCTATTGAACTCAGCTCTTATCAGTTTTTCACTTCTTTGTTTGTCAAATTGTTTCTTGCCGCACATTAATTCTGCACCCTGAATTAAATAGTTTACCACACTGTCTTCATTTGACCAATCGACTGTGCCTGCTTTACCATGGAAATCTAAAATACGTGTGTCCATCTCAGGAATAGTTGGGTCCGAGTCTCCCCAAGGGCCTGTAGACATAAGTGTTAATGAGCTAACTCTATCGGCAAACTTTATAGCTGCTATTTGTGTAATTAGCCCACCTAATGACATACCCACAAAATGTGCTTTGTCTATTTCATAGCCGTCCAAAATTGCAATGGCATCATTTGTTAAGTCAACAATGTCGTATGGTGCTGAACCTGGTTCATAATTAGTGGATTTTCCTACATCTCTGTTGTCGTAACGAATAACAAAAAATCCTTTTTCAGATAGTTTCTGGCAAAATTCAGCATCCCAATACAACATGGATACCGTTGCTCCCGCAATCAAGAGTATTGCCGGATCTTTTTCACATCCAAAACTTTCGGTAAAAAGTCTTATTCCGTTTTTTTTAACTATTTTCTCTTTCATTTCCTCGCCTTTCTGTTTTCTCTGTACACGACAAAAATAGATAACTCATTGAAATAATGTCATAATAATTGTTTTCTAACGACGAATACTATGACACATCTCAATGAGTTATATCTTATCTTAAACAAATATCTAAAATGGAACAAGTCACATTTAAAGTGCTTTGCGCTCATCATGCTTGTGATTATTTTAAAGCAAACATGTAATCTTTCTTCTGCATCTAAAGCCTTGCCCATCAAGTGCTTACCACAATCATTTTATCGACGTATGCAGCGCTTCTTTGCAGGTCAGTATTTTGATTATCGTCAAATTTCTCAGTTGATTTTCAATATGTTTTCATTCGACCAAGTGCAACTGACTTTAGATAGAACCAATTGGAAATGGGGAAAACGAAATATTAATATCCTGATGCTCGCAATCGTTTATCGTGGAATAGCGATACCTATCCTTTGGACATTGCTTAATAAACGTGGAAATTCAGATACGAAAGAGCGTATTGCTTTGATTCAACGCTTTATAGCCATTTTTGGTAAAGACCGTATTGTGAATGTGTTCGCAGACAGAGAGTTTATCGGTGAGCAGTGGTTTACATGGTTAATTGAACAAGACATCAACTTCTGCATTCGTGTTAAAAAAACTTCATTGTCACCAATCATTTAGGAAAGAATCATAAAATTAGTGATTTATTTCGCCATCTTAAAGTTGGTCAAATTGAATGTCGTAAACGACGGATTTTGGTTGGTCGGGTGAAACTATATATAAGTGCACTACAGTTAGAAAATGGAGAGCTTTTACTCGTCGTTTCTCCTCAGTTTAATGCCAATGCTATTCAGGATTATGCATTACGCTGGGAAATTGAAACCTTATTCAGTTGTCTCAAAGGACGCGGGTTTAATCTTGAAAATACGCGCTTGACAGACCCTAGACGAGTGAAAAAATTGATTGCGGTGTTAGCTATAAGCTTCTGTTGGTGTTACTTAACGGGTGAATGGCAACATGATCAAAAAAAAGTGATAAAAATAAAGAAGCATGGACGACTCTCAATGAGTTTATTTCGCTATGGTTTAGACTATGTTCAAATGGCGATTCAGCGTTTAATTGGTTTTGGGAAAAAAGAAGAGTTTAAGGAAATTTTGGCAATTTTAAGAAGGCAGAACCCTGATAGGATAGTAAGCGTCCGCTGAACACACCTTATGAATTCATCCTATAAGCCTTAATTTAGTCCCCACTTAAAAACAAGTGGGGACTTAAATTTATGACTACAAATAATCAGACATCCATCGCATCTCTTGCGAAAAAACGAAGAACATACAGTGCTGAATTTAAACAGCAGATCGTTCAGGCTTGTAAAGCACCAGACGTTTCAATTGCTTCAGTCGCTTTGCAACATGGATTGAATACAAATCTTGTATCCAAATGGATTCGCTTAATTGATGCTAAGCTAGGGAGTAATCGCTCACCACTACCGAATAAACCTGCATTTATTGCCTTATCTTGCTCTGCACCATTAGATCCTACTCCTACTGACATGTTAACGGTTCAAATTACCTTACCCCACTCAAAAGCAGAAATTGGCTTGAAATGGCAAGTATCAGAAATATCTGCTTTAGCAGAATTACTCAAGGCACTTGCAACATGATCCGCATTGATGAAATCTGGTTGTCTACTCAGCCCATGGACATGCGTGCAGGAATGGATACTGCCATGGCTCAGGTGGTGAGAGCCTTTGGCTACATCAAACCGCATTGTGCTTACCTGTTCTGTAATAAACGTGGCCATCGCATGAAAGTGCTGGTACATGATGGACTGGGCATCTGGCTGTGTGCCCGGCGGCTGGAACAGGGAAAATTCCACTGGGCTAAAGTTCACCAGGGTGAAAATGTAGCTCTCAGTCCAGAACAGTTACAGGCACTCATTCAGGGTTTGCCCTGGCAGCGCATTGGACGACAGCAAGTGGTCACAATGCTCTAAACTAGGCTGCTACATTCTACTATTCTCCAAACGTTCTATTTCCTCTGCGTCATGACCTCAGGCATACTGCGGTCATGAATACACTGCCTGACTTAAGCCAACTGACCCATGAACAACTGCTGGAATTTACCCGGCAGTTGGCGATGCAGCATCAGTCTCTGGCACAATCAAATCAAGAATTGGATGCCAAAGTTCAGCATCTTTCTATTCTCAATCAAAAATACGAGCATGAACTGGCGCTGTTTAAAAAGCATAAATTCGCCCAAAAGAATGAACACTTAACGGCAAAACAAATCCATCTATGGGACGAAGCGGTCGAAGAAGATATCGCAGCCGTTGATCTGGAATTAGAACGATTAAATGCAGATAAAACCGATGCAGCGACACAGAAAGCCAAAACCAATAAACCTAAACGTCGACTGCTGCCAGATCATCTACACACCATCCGTATTGAGCATGAACCTGCATCAACCCAATGCAGTTGTGGCTGCCAGTTACGTCGTATCGGCGAAGATATCAGTGAAAAACTGCATTTCAGACCGGCACAGTTCTACAAGGAACAGCATGTTCGTGGCAAATGGGTCTGTGATCAGTGTGACACCCTGACTCAGCAAGCGATGCCTGCCTATGTGATTGATAAAGGCATTGCTTCACCTGAACTGCTCAGCCATGTGCTGGTATCGAAGTATGCCGATCATTTGCCGCTGTACCGTCAGCGCCTGATCTATCAGCGGGCTGGCATTGATCTGTCCAGATCCACTTTATCTGACTGGATTGGTCGCTGCGGTGTGGAACTGGAGCCTCTGGCTAATGCCTTAAAAGAGGTGGTGCTGCAACAGCAGGTGCTGCATGCAGATGAAACACCAGTCACCATTATGCGGATGGGTGAGAATGAGAAAAAACCGAAGAAAGGTTATGTCTGGGCCTATGCCACCACACAGTACAATCCAGTTCAGGCGGTGATCTATGACTTTCAGGATAGTCGTTCAGGTCAGCATGCTGAAGCGTTCCTGAAAGACTGGCAGGGCCATCTGGTCTGTGATGATTACAGCGGTTATAAAGCACGCTTTAAATCAGGTCAGGTCATTGAGGTGGGCTGCATGGCCCATGCGCGTCGTAAATTCCATGAACTGCATGTGACCAAAAAAAGTCAGGTCGCTGAACAGGCATTAGTGCTGATTCAGAAACTGTATGCCATAGAAGCAGAACTCAGGAAAAAGACCGATAGTACAGCAGAACAGCGCCGCGAATATCGGCAACAGCATAGTCAACCGGTGATGCAACAACTGTATGAATGGCTCAACCAACATTATCTGACGGTGCCATCGAGTTCTCCAACTGCCAAGGCGATCAATTACAGCCTAAAACGTTGGCAGGCACTCTGCCGCTATCTGGATGATGGTAATTTGCCTATAGATAATAACTGGATTGAAAATCAGATGCGTCCCTGGGCGTTGGGACGTAAGAACTGGCTGTTTGCTGGCTCGCTGCGCAGCGGCCAACGAGCTGCCAATATCATGACTTTAATCCAGTCAGCAAAGCTGAATGGACTGGATCCGTATGCCTATTTAAGTGATGTGCTGAAAAGGCTGCCGACGCATAAAGTGACCCAAATAGAAGAATTACTGCCACACCGCTGGAAATCCGACCAAAATTAAAAAATAGGCATGGGATTCAGCGGACGCTTACATAAAAAATCGCCGTGGAACATTTAAATTTCACGGCGATTGATTTTTTGAGCTTAAGTTAGGTTTTCTTAATAATGCAAATCTAGGGTTTTGCTTTTTAAATTAAGCTTCAAAACTACTTTCCATTTCTTCTAATCCCATCCTTAATTCAAGCATTTGCTCTTCGACAGATTCAAGTTTGGCTTTTAATTCTGTTTGCTCATTCATTAGTTTGAGTAAGTCATCTTTACGACTGGCTTCATATAAAGCACTGTCTGCTAATAATTCCTCGATTTCGTTTAAGCGTGGCTGAATTTTGCTGATTTGCGCTTCATTTTTTTCAATGTTTTTACGAATCGGGCGGGTCAATTCACGCTGACGTGCAGCTTCTTTACGTTGCGCTTCTTTATCGACTTTGGAAATCGTCGGTTTAGTTTCAACTTGAGATTTGATGGGAGTCGGGGCTTGTTGACTATTTTTCATCATGTCGATCCGTGCTTGACGCAGCCAATCGGCATAAGCCACGAGGTCACCATCAAATTCGCGACATTTCCCATGATGTACCAATAATAATTCGTCACAAACACTGGCAATCAATTGACGTTCATGCGAAACCAAAACCACAGCGCCTTCAAAGTCTTGTAATGCCATAGTTAGCGCATGACGCATATCAAGGTCTAAATGGTTGGTCGGTTCATCTAGAATTAAAACATTGGGGCGCTGCCAAACAATCAAAGCTAAAGCCAATCGTGCTCGTTCACCGCCTGAAAATCCTTCACTTGGCGTATCCATGCGTTCGCCACTAAAACCAAAGCTACCTAAGAATGAACGTAATACCGCTTCACTGATTTTTTTGTCAGCGATTCGAGATAATTGCAACATTGGGCTGGCATTGCCATCTAGAGCATCCATTTGATGCTGTGCAAAATAGCCAATATTTAACAGTTCCGAGGCTTTGCGCGTCCCTTGTAATAAGGGAAGGTCACCAACCAAGGATTTAATTAAGGTTGATTTACCCGCACCATTCATCCCGAGTAAACCAATGCGACTGTTTGGGGTAATCTGTAAATTCACATTGGTGGCAATCAGTTTGTCACCATAGCCAATATCGACATGTTCCATTTGTAACAGCGGCGAGCTCATTTTGGTTGGCTCACGGAAACTAAAGGTAAATGGCGTATCGACATGCGCGGCAGAAAGTTCCTGCATACGTTCTAATTGTTTAATACGGCTTTGAGCCTGCTTAGCTTTAGTCGCTTTGGCTTTAAAACGGTCAATAAATTTTTGGAGATGCGCACGAGTTTCGAGTTGTTTTTCATAGGCTTGTTGTTGTTGTGCCAAGCGCTCAGAACGGGTGCGTTCAAAGGTTGAATAGTTACCGGTGTAAAGCGTCAGCTCTTGATTTTCGATGTGTAAAATATGATCAGTCACCGCATCTAAGAAATCACGGTCATGTGAAATCAAGATCAGTGTGCCTTCATAAGCTTTTAACCAATCTTCTAACCACAAAATCGCATCTAAGTCTAAGTGGTTGGTTGGTTCATCGAGTAATAAAAGGTCAGAACGGCTCATCAGGGTACGCGCAAGGTTTAAACGCATACGCCAACCACCTGAAAAGCTTGAAACATTGAGCTGGGACTGATGTTCAAAGAAACCCAGGCCAGCCATCAGCTGTGAGGCTTTGGATGGTGCTGTATAGCCATGGATTTCATCAAATCGGCCATATAAGTGTGCCAACGCTTCATTGTCTAATTGCTCTGGATGTTCAAGTTTATGTTGTATATCCCAATATTCTTCATCGCCTGATAGAACGAAATCAATCGCTTTCATATCGAGTGCTTTGATTTCTTGCGCCATATGCGCGACGGTCCATACCGCAGGACGAGTTAATGAACCACCATCAGATTCCATTCCACCTAAAAGTGCAGAAAAAAGAGTCGATTTACCCGCACCATTTACACCGGTTAAGCCGATTTTCCAGCCTGGATGCAATTGCATAGATGCTTTTTGAAATAAAACACGCCCACCGCGACGAATGGAAAGTTGGTCTAACTGAATCATGGAACTAACTAAACAAGAAGAATGTGAGGCTATTCTAATGGATGGCTTTGCAAAAGAAAAGTAAGCGTCCGCTGAACACACCTTATGAATTCATCCTATAAGCCTTAATTTAGTCCCCACTTAGAAACAAGTGGGGACTTAAATTTATGACTACAAATAATCAGACATCCATCGCATCTCTTGCGAAAAAACGAAGAACATACAGTGCTGAATTTAAACAGCAGATCGTTCAGGCTTGTAAAGCACCGGACGTTTCAATTGCTTCAGTCGCTTTGCAACATGGATTGAATACAAATCTTGTATCCAAATGGATTCGCTTAATTGATGCTAAGCCAGGGAGTGATCGCACACCACTACCGAATAAACCTGCATTTATTGCCTTATCTTGCTCTGCACCATTAGATCCTACTCCTACTGACATGTTAAAAGTTCAAATTACTTTACCCAACTCAAAAGCAGAAATTGGCTTGAAATGGCAAGTATCAGAAATATCTGCTTTAGCAGAATTACTCAAGGCACTTGCAACATGATCCGCATTGATGAAATCTGGTTGTCTACTCAGCCCATGGACATGCGTGCAGGAATGGATACTGCCATGGCTCAGGTGGTGAGAGCCTTTGGCTACATCAAACCGCATTGTGCTTACCTGTTCTGTAATAAACGTGGCCATCGCATGAAAGTGCTGGTACATGATGGACTGGGCATCTGGCTGTGTGCCCGGCGGCTGGAACAGGGAAAATTCCACTGGGCTAAAGTTCACCAGGGTGAAAATGTAGCTCTCAGTCCAGAACAGTTACAGGCACTCATTCAGGGTTTGCCCTGGCAGCGCATTGGACGACAGCAAGTGGTCACAATGCTCTAAACTAGGCTGCTACATTCTACTATTCTCCAAACGTTCTATTTCCTCTGCGTCATGACCTCAGGCATACTGCGGTCATGAATACACTGCCTGACTTAAGCCAACTGACCCATGAACAACTGCTGGAATTTACCCGGCAGTTGGCGATGCAGCATCAGTCTCTGGCACAATCAAATCAAGAATTAGAAAAATCAAACCAGCAATTGGATGCCAAAGTTCAGCATCTTTCTATTCTCAATCAAAAATACGAGCATGAACTGGCGCTGTTTAAAAAGCATAAATTCGCCCAAAAGAATGAACACTTAACGGCAAAACAAATCCATCTATGGGACGAAGCGGTCGAAGAAGATATCGCAGCCGTTGATCTGGAATTAGAACGATTAAATGCAGATAAAACCGATGCAGCGACACAGAAAGCCAAAACCAATAAACCTAAACGTCGACTGCTGCCAGATCATCTACACACCATCCGTATTGAGCATGAACCTGCATCAACCCAATGCAGTTGTGGCTGCCAGTTACGTCGTATCGGCGAAGATATCAGTGAAAAACTGCATTTCAGACCGGCACAGTTCTACAAGGAACAGCATGTTCGTGGCAAATGGGTCTGTGATCAGTGTGACACCCTGACTCAGCAAGCGATGCCTGCCTATGTGATTGATAAAGGCATTGCTTCACCTGAACTGCTCAGCCATGTGCTGGTATCGAAGTATGCCGATCATTTGCCGCTGTACCGTCAGCGCCTGATCTATCAGCGGGCTGGCATTGATCTGTCCAGATCCACTTTATCTGACTGGATTGGTCGCTGCGGTGTGGAACTGGAGCCTCTGGCTAATGCCTTAAAAGAGGTGGTGCTGCAACAGCAGGTGCTGCATGCAGATGAAACACCAGTCACCATTATGCGGATGGGTGAGAATGAGAAAAAACCGAAGAAAGGTTATGTCTGGGCCTATGCCACCACACAGTACAATCCAGTTCAGGCGGTGATCTATGACTTTCAGGATAGTCGTTCAGGTCAGCATGCTGAAGCGTTCCTGAAAGACTGGCAGGGCCATCTGGTCTGTGATGATTACAGCGGTTATAAAGCACGCTTTAAATCAGGTCAGGTCATTGAGGTGGGCTGCATGGCCCATGCGCGTCGTAAATTCCATGAACTGCATGTGACCAAAAAAAGTCAGGTCGCTGAACAGGCATTAGTGCTGATTCAGAAACTGTATGCCATAGAAGCAGAACTCAGGAAAAAGACCGATAGTACAGCAGAACAGCGCCGCGAATATCGGCAACAGCATAGTCAACCGGTGATGCAACAACTGTATGAATGGCTCAACCAACATTATCTGACGGTGCCATCGAGTTCTCCAACTGCCAAGGCGATCAATTACAGCCTAAAACGTTGGCAGGCACTCTGCCGCTATCTGGATGATGGTAATTTGCCTATAGATAATAACTGGATTGAAAATCAGATGCGTCCCTGGGCGTTGGGACGTAAGAACTGGCTGTTTGCTGGCTCGCTGCGCAGCGGCCAACGAGCTGCCAATATCATGACTTTAATCCAGTCAGCAAAGCTGAATGGACTGGATCCGTATGCCTATTTAAGTGATGTGCTGAAAAGGCTGCCGACGCATAAAGTGACCCAAATAGAAGAATTACTGCCACACCGCTGGAAATCCGACCAAAATTAAAAAATAGGCATGGGATTCAGCGGACGCTTACATAGGATAAGGGTTCTGTGAAATTTGTCGTGTACAGAGATATTTTCGAATAGAGTCTTAATGAATGCTTTTTTAGTCTCTTTTGTTCGTCCATCGAACATGGAAATTTCAATAATTATATAAGATGTACTGCGGTCTGCTGGATATATAAAATTTTTGGATTCTAGTGGAATAAAACGTTGAAACCTTTTTTCTTCAGGATATTTTAATTCTTTAACTAAAGCCTGATGGATAGCTTTACTTAAATTATCACGATGTAATTCTATAGTTTCATCTAAAGCATAAATTTTTATCTGAGACATTACTTTCTCTAAATTAAAACCCTAATTTTAGCTTAATCTCCCCCTCCCATTTAAGATAATGGCTGTTATACGAAATGAAAAAGCCTAGACTCTGGTCTAGGCTTAAAATTTAAAAAATATATAAAAATCAGTGCAATAAACTTATTTTTAGAGATTCGTATAACGTGTATTATGTTAATTTTAGAATAAATTAAGAATTATCCAATTGAAATTAAAAAAAATATATATTTATAATTAAATGAACATCCAAGTTAAGAACTAAAATGATAAGAGACGATTTAAAAAAATATCCTAAAGCAATATGGATACATTTTTATAAAAACCGTATAAGTTTGATGGCAGAGAATGGCACAGTCAAAGCAACTGAAATTCCTAAATCACCTTATGATCACCCAAGAATGATTTTGGCAGATTTTGAAAGCGCTACAACAACATTAAAAGCTTTAATGAGACACCATTCTAACGGTTTATCTTTTTTCAAGTTTACAGCTCCTATTACGATTGTCCAAATAATGGAGCCGATACAAGGTAATTTAACTAAGATTGAAATACGAGCTTTTAAGGAGTTATTTCTTAATACTGGTGCAAGAGAAGTAAAGCTATATGACCTTGATGGAAACTCTATTGAAGAATAATTTTAAAAGCCCTATTTAACATAATGGCTGTTATGCGAATTCGACTTGTAATGCAATTTGCATTACACTATTCCTAGTACATTAAACACTTGGAAAATATGATGGCTACTGTTAACTTCAGGGTCGATGGAGCCCTTAAAGAAAAATCTTATTCAATTCTTAAAGAGCAAGGTATTGCACCTACGGATTTCTTCACTAGTATTCTTGAGTATGTTGCTACGACTGGGAAACTGCCCGTCAAAAAAGCTTTGCTTTCGGAAGAAGATGAAGAATTATTAGCTCTTGTCCGTAAGCGCATTAACGATCCTAAAGAGATGTTTGAGGAAGTCACATTAGATGACTTATAAGCTTTTACGTCACAAGGACTTTACAGCAGAATGGGAAAAACTCCCTGTTGCTATACGAGATCAATTTAAAAAGAAACTAGCTAAAGTCATAGAGCAGCCACATATTCCAAAGAACATGCTTAGAGGCGATCTTGCAGGTTGCTATAAAATCAAATTATTAAAAGCTGGTGTCCGACTTGTCTATCAAGTTAAAGATGATCAGGTAGTTATCCTGCTCATTACCGTCGGAAAACGAGCTGATAGCATAGTTTATGACGAAGCGAAAAAGCGAATTAAAGACTAAAAATGGGAGCTTATAGCTCCCATTTTTGCCTTCGTATAACGTGTATTATGTTAATTTTAGGGAAATTTAACTATTCTGATTTTGCTGAAATCATAAATTTATAAGAGATAAATAATGCTAATAAAAAGATATTGGATTATTTCCTCGTATGTCCTGTTACTTATTGGATGTACATCAAAAGATATTTCAAAAGATATTCCTAAAGAAGGGGAAATAGTGACATGGAAGCAGAATCCAAATTTGATAGTAAAAGCAAAGCTTGGTCCACGTAGAAAACATATTCCTGACCAATTTGATAATGAATTTTATCGCCCTGAACGTGAACATTATTTAGGGCAGTTTCCAATTGACTATATTCCTGAAAAATTTCCCGCTATAACTCAAGAGGAAGCAAATACTTTACCAATGCCTGACTCTAATCGACAATTAGAATTTTATTTAACTTTCAATAGGGAAAAAATAGAAGCTACGGATGGTTTTGCACCTGATCATAAAGATCAGGTACGAGTACGAATAAAAGGTTTAGGTTTAGAGATGAGGGAAAATAATACTGATACAAAAAAAGTAATTCTTAATAATATTACTCCGGAATATGTCAAGATGGATTCGAAATTTAAAAAATTCGGCTTGGAATGTTATCGGAGGATTTTTTCTGATGAATATCTATTTTGTTATGCAGATTCGAATATTCCAAATGTTTCTGGTGTCTTTCTTAAAGTTAATACAAGAGGAAGAAGACCAGAAAATGGAGAATCAATTGAAATAATAGGAAATAACTATGAATCAAATAAGTATGGGGATATATGGGTTCAATGGGAAACTAATTTAAACAATTGGGAGAAATGGCAAGATATTGATAATGCAATATGGCGCTTATTAGACACATGGAACTCAGCTCCATCATCTCAAAAAAATAACTAAATTTTACTTATTTAACATAATGGCTGTTATACGAAGCCAAAAAAGAAGCCTGGAAGACATCCCAGGCTTCAGATAATCCGTATTATGTTAATTTTAGCTAAATTTAACTATTCTAATTACTCTGAAATAAGAACATTTAATAAGAGGGGAAATAATGGGATTTATAAATGAAAGAATTAGTGGAGAGGATCGTATTGAATATGGTCTTGATGAAATAGAAAATAGTGTTCCTAGAGGAGTTTGGCATCCTGATAGAGATTGGACTATAGATAAAGAGCGAAAAATATATTTAAGACAAATATGGCAAAGTAATTCAGGACGAGAGCCTGAAAAAGATCCAAAATTTATTGATAGAACATATCATTTTTTTATTGATAATATTCTTTATCAAGTTCAAATCCATGATGATTTAGAGAAAGAAATAAAGACAAAAGAAGGCTATCTAAAGTCTATTTTAACAGTAACATCAATTAATCCAATGCAGAATAATAATGAAGAGTTAATGCAAATAATAAGAACACTATATGAAGCACTACTAATTAGACAAGGTAGTGGAATTTACTCCAATTGGATAAAAAAGTTTGATTTAACATTAATTTATCAAAAGTTGGAGATGAAAAACATGATCATCTCAAGTTATTGATATTTGTAATAAAAAATTAATCACTAAAGTAAAATGATGTCAATTACTTTCATTTTTATGAAAAAAGTATTATGGCGACCAATATTGTGAACTCCTGATTTAACATAAAACCTCTTATTCGAAATTGAAGGGAACTCTAAGTGGTATGTGCTTTTAAGGCTCGTTGTACGGCACTGTTGCAAATAGGCTGACATGATAAGCTAAATATCTTATTTATTTCGAGATACAGCAGATGAATCCCTTCCATGGTCGGCACTTTCAAGGGGCTTTGTTGCACAAAGATTTGAAATGCAAAGCGCCCCTAATTGATCCAAATTTAAGGCGTAACTTGGGTAAGTGGGCGACCTAATTCCGTAAATCTGTTAAGGACTGCTACACGTGCATGGATCTCATTCACCTGACTAGGAAAGCTTCTTGCCATTAATTTATCGCCTAATAATTTGATGCAATGCATCTTGGTTTCCACCAAACTGCGGCGATGATAGCCTGACCATTTTTTCCATAATGTCCTGCCTAAATGTTTAACTGTTCGAAGTAATTCATTTCGCTCTAGCGAGCTACTCTTTGTATCTTTCCATGGTTTCGCATTTTTTCTAGGTGGAATCACCGCATGCGCTTGCCGATCTGCAATGACCTGACGGCATTGCTTGGTGTCATAAGCTCCATCGGTATAAACAGAGTCAATCTGCTCATCTTGTGGAATCTGATTAAGTAAATCACCAAGCACCTGTGAATCACTGACATTATTGGTTGTGAGCTGAATAGCGCGTATTTGTAGGGTTTTGGCATCTATACCAATATGTAGTTTACGCCATTGGCGACGATATTCAGCTCCATGTTTCTTGCGTTTCCATTCGCCCTCACCTAGAAACTTCATGCCTGTAGAGTCTACGAGTAGATGCAGCCCATCGCTACTTTTTTGGTAGCTGATTGCAATATCAATATGCTTTTGTCTTCTACAAAGCGTACTGTAATCTGGTGCGGTCCAATTTAATCCGCAAAGTTTAATCAGACTTTGCACAAAGCCAGTGACCATACGTA
Source organism: Acinetobacter sp. YWS30-1 (assembly GCF_033558715.1). Taxonomy (NCBI): domain Bacteria; kingdom Pseudomonadati; phylum Pseudomonadota; class Gammaproteobacteria; order Moraxellales; family Moraxellaceae; genus Acinetobacter; species Acinetobacter sp. YWS30-1. Next base: position 51,075 of record NZ_CP114607.1, read on the forward strand.
AAGACAAACGGAATAGAGATTTAATCATTAAGCAGCATTGGATAGCTGCGTCGGAGTAGGTTTGATTTCGCCCTTGTTTGCCTTTTGATGGAGCATACCATTGCGTAGCAGGATCAAACCAAATGGCAATATTTCCGCGACTCATGAGTGCTCGGTTATATGCGGGCCAATTGGTTGTGCGGTAGATTTTGTGTGTAGGCTTCTTCATTTGAAAATTATATCGCTGAAAAAGCCTTTACAGATAGGTTTGTGCAACAAAGCCGTTTCTTGGCCAAAATTTGGAATGAGCAGGGTATTCGTACTATAACCCAAAAGCTGATCCAGACCGGAAATGTCGATATATCAGAAGATATCGAACAGCATCGTGCAATTATGGGTTGTGGACTGTTACCGGAAGACCAGCAAAAACTGACCATGCCGGAAATTTTTACGTATCCGGCTTCACCGCATCTTGCTGCGCGTCTAGATGGGAGAGCCATTAATTTTGAACAGATTCAGCAGGCCACCGAACAGCTGGCTGCGGGCTATGACTGTATTTTGCTGGAAGGTGCAGGTGGTCTAATGGTGCCCTTAACCGAAGAGTTCCTAACTATTGATTATATTCAGACACATAATTATCCGGTGATTCTGGTCACTTCAGGGCGTTTGGGTAGTATTAATCATACCTTGCTGAGTCTTGAGTTGTTAAAACTCCGCGGGATTCGATTACATGCCATTGCTTTTAATCATGCAGATAACTCCAAAGATCCCTTGATCGCTGAAGATACCATTGCTTACTTAAAACAGTATTTGCAGCGTGATTTTGCTGATACGACATGGGTTGATATTCCAGCTTTAAATTTAGCCCCGTCTATCCATGAGTAAATGATCAGCTTACAGAGGGGCTGATATGAATGCTTAAATTGTACTAGCTCAAACCTGATCTGACAGTTACCCATTTTTTATTGTGCCTGTCAGGTTAAATTTGAGCTAAATTTTTCTCAGCCCAAATCCGTTTTCCATCAAGTAAAGTTTCAAGTGGTGTACGACCACAGCACATTTTTCCTTGATGAGTCCGTTCAGTATTATAGAATTTCAGCCAATCGTCTAGATCAACCTGTAATTCTTCCAATGAGCTATAAAGCTTCTTCCTGAATGAACCGTACCGGGTTTGTCGGAGACCAACTTTCCTGAGATGAGAAGCATTGCTTCGCACGACGTAGCGAAGCGTAGTGTTCCGATGAAAAAAGTAAAATATACCCCTGAAATCAGAGATAGAGCGGTTCAATTATTGATTGACTACCAAGACGGTATCTCAGGTGAGTGACTTTACGTATATTCAAACAAATTCAGGCTGGGTCTATACCGCCTTTATTATTGATGTGTTCTCACGAGCAATTGTTGGATGGAAAGTATCAACACGTATGAATACAGATATGGTGCTCGATGCACTGGAGCAAGCATTGCACGATTGAGGTATGCCAAGGAATGTGATTCATCATTCCCATAGAGGTGTTCAATACCTTTCCATTCGCTATACCAATCGTTTAGGAGCAGAAAATTTACGAGCATCAATCGGTACAACGGGGACTCATACGATAATGCTTTGGCTGAAACAGTGAATGGCTTATACAAAACAGAGATGATTGAATATTTAAAAGCAGATTGGCAAAGTTTAGCAGATGTACAACTTGCGACATTAAATTGGGTAGATTGGTTTAATAAAAAGCATGTACACAGTGCACTAGGTTATGTATCGCCTTTTGAGTTTGAAGCAATGTACTATGATAAGATTAACCCGTTAGGTCAGGTGGCCTAACTTAAATAAAAAAATCTCCGATAAATCCGGTAAGGTTCAAAATGCGATTTATGGCTTTTTTATGTAAAAAAAAGTAATATCTGTTTTATTGTTAAATTATAACAATTAGTATAAATACACCTATGATTTACAGATGAAAAAGGTAGTTAAATGAAATATTTTCTAAGTTTAACTTTGTTAGTTTTAGCAATGACTGGGTGTACTTCGAGTCCAAAGACTGAAACTTTACAAGATAAGGCTACAAGCAATACTTCAGCTGATACGCAGGTCCTTAAATTTTCTGGTCCAAATGGTTTATTAATTTTTCTGAAATCATCGGATAACTTTGAAACTGCTTTAATGACTGATAACTCAGGCATGGTATATAGTTTAAAGCAAACAGTTGCTGGTAGTGGTATTCGTTTAGCTAATAATAATGGAGTTTCAATTCACTTTAAACGTGGTGAAGGGGTTGTTGAATTTGTAAAAGACCAGCCAATCAGCATTACTGAAGTAAAATAATAAGGTTTAAACTTTAAGAGAACCCCACACCATAATCTACATACCGAAAGTTGGACACTATTCCTTGAAATGTGGTCAAACATGATCAAGGACTAATTCGCACTCTGTTAATGGGTGAATTCAAACATGAGATGCGACTTTTGCATGTAGTTTTTTTAGATCGATGGGTGGTTCTGTTGGAGCTTTTGATTGATCGAAAGCTTGCGAGGAAGCTGAAATCAGTTGATTTTTCCAGTCGATAATTTGGTTTTGATGAACATCAAATTCAGCACTCAATTCAGCAAGTGTTTTTTCTGCTTTAATCGCAGCAAGTGCTACCTTAGCTTTAAAATCATTTGAATGATTTCTTCTTGGTCTACGTGCCATAAAATACTCCATATATTGATGTTTATAACATCATTTGGGGAGCAAAATATCACTTATAAGTGTTGTTCAAATTTCCTGATCCACCTCTAAATCCGACCAAAATTAAAAAATAGGCATGGGATTCAGCGGACGCTTACGGCCTGGTTTGTCGAAGATGTGGTATTTCTAGACCAACTTTACGCAAGTGGTGGAAATGATATTTTGAACAAGGTATTGATGGATTAGGTAGTCATAGTAAATGTCCCTTGAAATCGCCAAATACTAAAATCAATGCTGAGCTAGAAGCTTTAATATTGGAAATGCGCTCAGCTAGAAATCTTGGTGCTCGACGTTTGCAAACCGAATTAATGAGCTGCACGGAGTCTCGTTGTCCTTGGCGACTATCCATAAAGTACTATCCACCCATTAAGTCAAACCGATTAAAAAATTCCGTCGTAAAGTAGATTACATTTGTTATGAACGTCCATTACCAGGCGATAGAATTCAAATGGATACCTGTAAACTGGGTCCTGGACTATATCAGTACACATCTATCGATGACTGCACACGATATCGCATTTTAAGGATATATAAACGCCGAACAGCTGCGAATACACTCGACTTTTTAACTGTGTAATTGAATAAATGCCTTTTCCCATACAGCGAATACGGACCGATCGTGGACGAGAATTCTTTGCTGAAAAAGTACAGAAAAAATGATGCAGTATGGGATCAAATTTAGGCCGAATAAACCGGGTTCACCTCATCTGAATGGCAAGGTAGCGCTCACAAAAGACTGATGAATCTGAGTTCTACGCTACTGTAGATATCGATTCAGAGGAAATTCAGAGCAAACTGGCAGAATGGCAGCATTACTATAACTGGATGAGACCACATTCAGCTTTGAAAGATAAAACACCGATGGAAAGGTACTTGAATTATGTGAAGAAACTCCTTTCTTAGATGAAGTCCAGAAGCAATACGACTCCTCAAATGAACGGATTCAACATGCCAATGACAAGATGTATTTAGAGATTGTTAAATTGAAACGATCTCTATGAGTTACGTATCTATATCATTTTTACTAATATAAAAACATATGAATAAAAATCACGCCCCGTTTAACTGGCAATAGTTTTTGAACCCTGTTATAAAAGCTTAAAAAAATCTAGCAAGTCTTTATTTAATGTCAATACTCATCCAGTATTGAGGTTTTTTATCTTTTCTTGCCTGTGATCTAGGTTGTAATACTCTAATTTCATACTCACCTGAAGCAGGTAAAATATAAATACCATTATCATCAAGCTCTGGAGAATATTCTCCAAGATTGATGGAGTCTTTTAATTGATTACCCCATAAGTAAGCTTCAACATTTCCTCCAGTCAACTTCACTTTTAACTTTTGCCCTTTTTTAGCATAAAATTTGTAGGAATCATACTTGTATCCATCTATCCTTCCGTAATAATTTGCAGAGTAAGCTTTTTTAGCAAACTTAACTACAATAGTCTTCCGTATATCATTGTTATCATTTGCAAGTAAGACAGGGCTAACTATAGTTAAAGTTAGGGCTATCAAAGCGCCAGCTAGTAATTTCGTATTCGCTATTTCCATAATAAGGTTACCCTAATTCTTGTATCGCTCTTGACATAATAACATAACTAATAAGTAACCATGAATCATGGAGCAGAAATGTGAATAGTCATAACATGGGGTTGCACTTCAAATGCCAATTTAAGACTTGCAAAATTAATGGTTAATTAATTGGTTACTATGGAATAACCAATCTAAATATAAATTTTATTTAACAATTACTTATAAAAATATGTGATGCGTATGATACGCATCATATGAATATCGCTTAAATTTGCTATAATTGAATTGAGCAGTGCCATTTGTGGTTAGGTTAAAAATTCATGAGTCTTACTGAAATTAAGGTACGTCAAGCTAAACCAAAGGAAAAAATCTATTTTCTGGCAGATGATGACGGCTTAAGTTTGAAGGTAGAACCAAACGGACGTAAATCTTGGAGTTACCGCTATTCACTTGCAGGGACAAATAAACGTCCTCGCATGAAGTTGGGTGAATATCCTGTAATGTCCTTGAAAGAGGCCAGATCAGTCCGGGATGAATATAAATTTAATAATTATGAAAATAAACCACTGCATAAAAAATACATCAAAACTTTTCAGGATATTTGTGAAGAGTGGTTAGAATTTAAAATTAAAAATTCCTTTGAAGATGAACCACGATGCGGTGTAATTCAGCTCGCAAAAAAATGTTTAGATCAGGATGTTTATCCAAATATTGGACTAATGCCATTTATGGAAATTAAAAGATATGATCTAGTTAAGATTATTAAAAATATAGAATCTAGAAATGTAAAAGAACCTGTAAAGAAAGCCTATAGTTATTTAAATCAGATTTATGATTATGCGGTAGCGATGGGGTATTGTGAATATAATATTGCACATGGACTTCATAAAATATTAGTCAACAATAAGATTAAGAAAAACTATCCTCATTTAAATTCAGATGAACTATCTAATTTCTTAGCTAAATTAAATCAGATTAATACAGATCCTATTATTAAAAAAGCCCTGTTATTTAAATTATATACAGGCGTCCGTGGTGGAGAATTATTGCTTTGTGAACCACATCACTTCGATCTAGATAAAAAAATATGGAAAATACCAGCCTTACATATTAAACAATATAGAAGAAAGGTTATTTTAGGTCATGATATCCCTGATTTTTTTGTTCCACTATCTGATCAAGCACTTGAAGTTGTGAAATCAGCACTCGTTTGGTCTCATGGCGAAAAATATGTGTTTTCTAGCCCCCGAAACAATAATAAACCTATTCATTTTAATACCCTGAACTTGATTATCAGAAAAATGGGATATACTAAAAATGAATTAACTTCTCATGGGTTACGATCGACATTTAGTACCATATTAAATGAATCCGGTTTATTTCAATCAAATTGGATTGAAGCACAGCTATCTCATACTGATAAAAATAAAACCCGTGCAAGTTATAATCATGCAGAATATTTTAATCAGCGTATGGAAATGATGCAATGGTGGGGCGATTTTATTGATAGTTGTACTGTAAATTAATGGTTATGAAATCCAAGTTTTAATTAGAATAGGCTTTGTTGCACAAACCTATTCACCGCCATAAATCATTATCTAAAATTGCATCTCGTGGTAAAAGCTCAATGGGCCGGTTCTATGGCTATAAATTACATGTTGTGATGAATCAACTTAGAGAAATAGTCTGTTCACAATAATGATTTCTCTTAACTCGGTAAGCGTCCGCTGAATCCCATGCCTATTTTTTAATTTTGGTCGGATTTAGAGGTGGATCAGGAAATTTGAACAACACTTATAAGTGATATTTTGCTCCCCAAATGATGTTATAAACACCAATATATGGAGTATTTTATGGCACGTAGACCAAGAAGAAATCATTCAAATGATTTTAAAGCTAAGGTAGCACTTGCTGCGATTAAAGCAGAAGGCGGATTCAAGCGGCAAGTGCAACAGTATAAAAACCAGCCATAACTTCACTCGGTGTATACCAACCTAGTGTTTTTCTAGGACGATGGTTGAGTGCAAATTCTATCTGCTCTATTTGTTCGTTTGACACGCCATCAAACGATGATGATTTTGGCAGATATTGACGGATTAAACCATTCGTATTTTCATTTCTAGCTCACTGAATAGACTTGTAAGGATCAGCAAAATACGTCTCTATGCCAGCATCAGTAATTCTTTTGTGTTCGGAAAATTCTTTGCCATTATCAAATGTCACACTATAAGCATGGCTCATTTGTAAACGATCTAATGCACAAGTAATCGTTTGAGAGGATGCTCTTGTTGGCCCTAAATGAACAATATGTACATACAGGCTCTTTCGATCAACGAGAGTCAATAAAGCACCTTTATGATGTTTACCAATCACCGTGTCACCTTCGAAATCTCCTAAACGTTGTCGTTGATCAATGACCTGGTCTCGGCAGTGAATACTTGTTTTATCAATGATTTGACCCCTACGATCCGTGTTTTTGTAACCGCGTTTTCGATATTTCTTCTGATGCCTTAAATGTAGATGAAGTTTACCGCCTTTTGATTTATCTTGATAAATGTACTGGTAAATCCACTCATGTGAAGGTACATCCAGCCAACCGCGTTGTGTTAAAGCACCTGAAATTTGTTCGGGTGACCAGTCCAAACCAATCAAATAATCAATATAAGCGAAGGCAAATGCTGTCATTGATGATGAAGGACGGTACCGTCTTTGACTTGCAAATTTAGCTGCCTGTTGAGCTCTATATCCACGTTGCCCAGTATTTCTTTTTAATTCACGGTAGATGGTTGATCGTGAACGTCCTAATTCCCGAGCAAGGGTAGCGATTGAACTTTTACTTTTCAAAGTAGCATAAATTTCGTATCTTTCATCTTGAGAAAGTTGGGTGTATTTCTTCATTGTGTGCTTTCCAATTGCGAGTTGAAAAAGTCTAATGATTCTATGAATACACCTAACTTTTTCAACTAACTACAAATGTGTTGCACTTGGGATTTGAATCCACGATTATATTTTTTTACTTGGATTGAATCATAATCTTTAGACCAAAGGTATTCAAGAGTTTCATCATTGATTCCAGAGTCGGATTACTATCGGGTTGTTCCATTTTCTGCAAAGTCTGAGGTGCTATTTTTGTGATTTTAGCCATTTCATTTAAGGTCAGATGCAGCTCAGTACGGATATAACGCGCAACTTTATAAAATGGCCAGTCAGGATTGTGATTAATCATCTCTAATACTTCATGACGTTTTTTCATCTGCTCAATCGCGGTCATCGGTTTATAGCGCTTATCCATGGGCTAGCTCCTGAATCTGCTGGCATATATTTTCAATCCGGTACTGACTATTCTGCAAAATTTCCTCAGAGATCTGCAGTCTGTGCATTTCAGCCATTAATCCTTGATAAAGAGGCAATTGCTTGACAAATTCTGACTGGATTTCTTGATGTTCAATGCCCGTTTGTTCTGTAATCTGCTCAATCACCGAGCGCCATATTGGCATGCCGCCATGATCATCTTTTTCCCAGCGGGTAGTTCGTGCAATACCATCCGGATGTAACCACATTGGAGCGAAATCAAACAGGGGAGAGAGTCGGATGGTTCCATCATTAAAACGTTGAATCGCTGTATTGCGGGTATGATTATCTTTATTGCCTAAAGCCACATTGGCTAAATCCCGTTTCAAATATTCGAAAATTTCCGGTTTAGGATCTGTACAGCATTCCATCAGTAAAGCACATACCTGATTATGGGTCATTCTTACCCCAAAGCCTGCTTTATTGCTCAACGAAGCAAGGCTTTCCTGTGCAATTCTGTCTACTTTGTTATCTACAATTTTCCGGTCAAATCTTGGAATAAACAGGGTTTTGCCATGCAATTCCAGCTCAGCATAAACCCTTAAATCCAGATACTGGGCAATCTTCATATAAAGTGCTTCATGCTGCAGGATGCTTTCCAGACTTTGATCATTGCCACGGCTGAATTTAACCAGCCAGTGTTTGGCTGCCATTTCATCTGAAAGGGTATGATCCAGATAAAATAACCCATCATGGCCTTGGGTTAGTAATAGTTTTGGCCATTCACCCTGAACGCCAGAAGAACCTGCAACAAATAATCCATAGGAGGCCAGCGATTCTATAAATTTTTCTTTTCTTTCAATGATTTCGCTTAGGCTAAAACCCACATTCTCTTGCACCGGGAAATGCGCCTGCAGCCATTCAAAAGCTTCTTTCACTCGGAGGTTGCCAATGGGATTACCTGCTCCTGCTTTTAGCAAAAACCAGTCTGCCTGTTCCTGCATATTTTCGGAAAAATCTAATTGATTCAGCAGTTCTTTACGGCCGTATCCTTGAGGCAAAAGATCCATCAAAAATGCTGGCCATTGCTTTTGTAAGTTATTTTGGACATTGACTGGAAACTGATACGAAAGCGCATGTCCATCTCTCACGTCCATATGCGAGATTGCATACTCGAAAAGATAGGAAGTACGGGTCGATGCTCTCCAGCCAGCTTCATGGCTGTCTGTAAGCTCGACGATCGCGCAATCTGACCATTCATTATCTTGAAAGATCTGTAGTGTACAGTAATAATCCATATTTATATTAAAATAGAATAATAGGTGTTGTTCTAAGCATTATATTATTATTTTAGTAAAAAAATAAAGATTTAAGATGAGATTGCCCTCTAAGCTTAGATGAATCGTAAGTAACTTGGATTTCTATGCAAATAAAATCACACAATTTCTTAAAAAGCGGACATTTCTATTTTGGAGTTACATGTTTTGTTATTCACCAATTAAAATGTCTATGCGATAAACCATTTAAAATGTCCTATTTTTAACTCAGAGAGTCAAGGACAGGATTTAACTTTCTTTGTTCAATAACAGCTTTCTGAGCTTTACGACTCGGCATACTTTTCTTGAGACGGGAACGTTTATTCTGTTTCTCCAACTCTTCATGTTGTTGCTGGATATGCGCCAGAACTGAGCCTAATCTTTTATTCTCAACCACTTCATTCTGCTGTAGTCCAGCCAGTTTATTGAAGACGCTATAGTTGATCTTCCGTCCTTCATGCATGAGGGCCACAGTGCCATCCGGGTACTCCAGAAATGAAATGTATTGCCCAACAAGCTTATGATTCAGCTCTGTCGGTTCAAGCAGATAAATACACTTGTCATAGGTGATGGTTAGGTTCTTCGTGACCTTACGCGATTCCTGCCAAGTGAATATATCCTCCAGCTCAGCATCAGATTCCGTTAAAGATCGATGTAAATTCTTCGAGTTTCTCGCACACTTGGCAAACTTCTGATTGAAGTGCTCAATGAAGCAGGGTAGCCATGCATTGGCTTCGGCAATTGAACTGATGCCTTCCAGACGCATCTCCTTGATCAAACGGTCTTGAAGGGTTCTATTCGCGCGTTCTACGCGACCTTTAGCCTGTGGTGAGTTGGCAAAGATAATATCAATATTTAACTCGTTCAGAATCCGCCCAAATTGCGTGATCTGGCTGTCTTTCCTGGATTTCTGATTAACTCTGAATACCGAATGTTTGTCGCTATAAAAGGCCAGAGGTTTGCCGTATTGTTCAATGTAGGCTCGGGTTGAAAGCATATAGTCGAAGGTGGTTTCCGCCTCACAGAAGCGTAGATGCAACAGCTTTCCAGTGGCATCATCGATATACACCAATAAACAGCACTTAGCAGCGCGTCCTTCGAACCAGTCATGATATGAGCCATCAATCTGGATCAGCTCACCGAAGCAATCCCGGTTATAACGTGGCTGATATGGACGTTTAAGGCGCTTGGATCGCGGAATCCAGAGGTCATTGGCCATCATCCAGCGCCGAACCGTTTCTACCGGGATATTCAGGTCAAATATGCTGCTGAGCTTCTCATGCGCCAAGGTAGGTCCAAAGCCCAGCAGATGTTCAGAAATAATGGAAAGACATTTTGATTTTAATAACTCATCATGGCGATGATGGCCAGGTTGACCACGACTGGCATGTGCCAGACCTGAAACACCGTCTTGATTGAGTTTCTGCAATAACCGGGTAATTTGACGAGTGGAAAGATTCAGGATTTCAGCAGCACGGACCTGGGTAATACGATGATCTCGAACGTCTTGCAGAACTGCAAGACGTTGAATTTCCTTGTCAGACATAGTGATCAACATCTCTAATTTATATCCAGTCCATGATGGTAAAAACCATCATAAACTAGACATTTTTATTGGTGAGAATATAGACACTTTAAATGGTTTCTAACAATTTGATTTCGTATAATATTGATTATGTTAAATAGACGAATTTCGGTATTAAATTCATTAATATTGATATAAATTAAATTATACATTATGTGTTGTCAATTTCTTCTTAAAAAATAGAGTTTTCCAATCACTATTATGAGAATGAGTTTGTAAATACAGACTCATTTCCTATCGCTATAAATATTAAAAATAGCTACATAGAGTTTATCTCTAGCTTATTCAAATTTGTCTTTGAAATTAGGCGTTACTACGGATGAACAATAATTTTTACAGCAGACTCATTATTATGAATCAATGTTTCAAAGCCTTTAGAAACAAGATCATCTAATGCAATCCGTTGGGTAATAAAAGGTTCTAGATTAATCTTACCTTGCTCAACCAAACGAATAGTTTCCTGATGGTCATTGACGTAAGCTATCGTGCCACGAATATCTAGCTCTTTCATCACCACACTATGCACATTAATTGTGGCAGGATGGCTCCAAATAGAAACGATAACGACTACACCAGTTGGTTTCATTGCTGCAACGAGTGTATCCATGACTTTATTGACACTACTACATTCAAAAGCAACATCTACACCGCGGTCTTGAGTAATTTTCATTACTTCATTTACCACATCAACCTGAGATGGATCCAATACATAATCGGCAACACCAGCCTCTATCGCTTTTTCTTTACGTTTTGCACTCAGTTCAGTGATGATAACCGTAAGACCTTTAGCCTTTAAAATAGCAGATAAAAGTAAGCCTATTGGGCCTGCTCCACCAACCAGTGCGATATCGCCAGCTTTTGCGCCACTTCTGACATAGGCATGATGACCGACAGATAAAGGTTCTATCAATGCTGCTTGGTCTAAAGGAATATCATTTGAAATAGGATGTACCCAACGCCGCTGAACTGCAATTTTTTCAGAAAGACCACCACCGCGTCCGCCTAAACCAATAAAGTTCATATTTTTTGATAAATGATACTTATCATTGGGGCCAGTCGGGACATCATCCGCAATAATATAGGGTTCAACTACGACATGTTGTCCAATTTGGATATCGTCTACACCTTCACCAACTGCATAAACTACGCCTGAAAATTCATGTCCCATTGTTACAGGTGCAGATTCTCCCGAAATTGGATGTGGATGACCACAAGGTGGAATAAAAATAGGGCCTTCCATGAATTCATGTAAATCTGTACCGCAAATACCGCACCATGCAACTTGAATTCCAACTGTGCCTGGAAGTACTTTCGGTTCAGGGATATCTTCAATTCGAATATCCCCTCGGTCATAAAAACGAGCTGCTTTCATTGTGTATTCCTTATGTTGATATTAACGGTAAACCATTCCACCATCTGTCAAAATAGACTGACCTGTAATATAGTTTGCATCCTCGCTGGCTAAAAATGCAACTAATGCAGCCACGTCATCTGGTGTTTCAGCACGTCCTAAAGCAATACCATCTACATATTTTTTATACGTTTGACCAATTGGTGCACCTGTAATTTCAGAGAACCGCTGATCTATTTCGACCCACATGTCTGTACCAACAACACCCGGACAATAACTATTTACAGTAATTTCAACACTAGCATATTCTTTAGCCGCAGCTTGCGTCAATGCACGAACTGCAAATTTCGTTGCCGAATAAACACCGAGTAAAGCAAAGCCTTCATGACCTGCTATTGAGCATGCATTAATAATTTTTCCAGCCTGTTGGCGTTGTTTAAATTTATTTGCTGCGGCTTGAATCCCCCAAAGTACACCACCGACATTGATGTTCATAATTTGGTTAAATTCACTCGGCGTTACTTCTGCCAAAGCTTTGACTTGTGCAATACCTGCATTATTAATCATGATATCAAAGCCATTAAGTATCGATTCTGCATGATTAATAGCGTCACTGATTTGTATTGGATCTGAAATATCCGCAATAAATGTGGTGGCTTTTACGCCAAAGGCTTCAACCTCTTGTTGAACAGTATTTAACTTTTCTTGATGAAGATCGACCAAGGCAATATGTACACCTTCTTGTGCTAAACGTAAGGCAATACCACGTCCAATGCCTTGTGCCGCACCCGTAATTAAAGCAACTTTGTTGTTTAAACCTCTAGGCATGTTGCGACTCCTTAAATATGGATTGCACGTTGCATCGCCGACAAGACCGACTCATGCATCGCCTCAGACAAAGTAGGATGAGGGAAAATGACCTGTGCTAAGCTTTCATCCGTCGCTTCTAGGTATTTTGCGATGGCAAAACCCTGAATATGTTCGGTAACTTCATGTCCAACCATGTGAGCACCTAACAATTCACCCGTTTCCTGACTAAAAATAGTTTTAATGAATCCTGCGCTATCACCCAAAGCCAATGCCTTACCATTGGCTTGCAAAGGAAACTTACCCACATTGATATTCAAGCCCGCAGCTTTCGCTTTCTGTTCTGTCAAACCAATACTGGCCACTTGCGGATGGGTAAAAATACAGCCCGGAATTTGTGTACGATCTAAAGCATGTACATGATCTAAACCTGCAATTTTCTCCACACAAAGAATAGCCTCGTGACTGGCCTTGTGTGCCAAACACGGTGCGCCTGCAACATCGCCAATTGCATATACGCCCACAATATTAGTTTTGCACCATGAGTCGACTTTAATAAAACCATTCTCTAATTCGACACCTAAAGCTTCTAGGCCAAGATTTTCAGCATTTGGTTTCACGCCAATAGCTGAAAGCACCTTTTCAACAGTAATGATTTGTACACCTGTGGCAGTTTCAATATGACAATGTACTTGAGCCTGATCAGTTTCTATTTTTTTTACAGTCGCTTCGGTTAAAACCTGCATACCCTGCTGTTCAAATTGCTTTTGTACATACTTCGCAACTTCAATGTCTTCGCTAGGAAGAATCTGCTTTGCAATATCAACCAAGGTGACTTGGCAGCCTAAGTCTTGGTATAGGCTTGCAAACTCACTGCCTATAGCACCCGAACCAATGACCAGTAAAGATTTTGGTAATTGTTCTGGAACTAAAGCCTCTTTATAACTCCAGACCTGATGGCCATCTACAGGAATATGAGGCAAATTGGCCGCACGTGCGCCTGTTGCGACAATAATATGCGGTGCAGAAATCTGCTGTTTTTGACCATTCGCATCTGTAAGCTCTAATTGCTCTTTGGCAATAAACTGGGCTGCTGCGTTAAAAACAGTGATTTGATTTTTTTTCAATAGTTGACCGATACCTTGCACCAGTTGCTCAGAAACCTGTCTGCTATGATGGACCAGTTTTTGAATATCAAAATCAATCGCGTTAAGCGTAAAGCCAAACTGCCCTGCATGTTTGAACTGCTGCGCAAGCACAGCCCCGCTCAATAATGCCTTGGTTGGAATGCATCCCCAATTAAGACATACTCCGCCTAAGTGTTGTTTTTCAACGATTGCCGTTTTTAATCCCAGTTGCGCTGCGCGAATCGCAGCGACATATCCTCCAGGACCAGCACCAATAACCACAAGATCAAATTGTGTATCTGACATGACTATTCCTCCTACACCAAAATTAATGCAGGATTTTCGACAAACTGCTTAAATGCCGATAAGAATTGAGCACCCAACGCACCATCAATGACACGATGATCACAAGACAATGTTGCGGTCACCATTTCACGAACAACAATCTCATCATTTTCAACTACAGCACGTTTCTCTGCTGCACCTAAGGCTAGAATTGCACCTTGAGGCGGGTTAATAATGGCATCAAACTGTTGAATACCAAGCATGCCCAAATTGGAAATACTGAAACTGCCCCCTTGAAACTCATCAGGTGCCAATTTTCCAGTTTTGGCACGTGTCGCCAGATCACGCATATCATTGGAAATTTGCGCCAAAGATTTACGGTTCGCTGCTTTAATAATTGGCGTGATCAGTCCATTTTCGATGGCTACAGCAACCGAAATATCAGCCTGTTCAAACTGTAAAATCTGCTGATTCTCTTCATCAAACTGAACATTAACTTGTGGAACTTTAATCAGTGCAGCAGCAGCAGCTTTAATCAGCATATCGTTAATGGACAGTTTGACTTGCGGTACAGTACTGTTAATTTGCTGACGCAAAGCCTGAACCGACTCAACATTTAAGTCTATCGTTAAGCGAAAATGTGGTGCATTGCGTTTTGCCGCTTGTAGCCGTGCAGCGATTGCTTTACGCATACCATTCATAGCTACGGTGGTGAATTTTGCTGACTCTGTTGGATGCGCATACTCAGTATGTTGAGCTTGTACAGGATTTTCCCGTTGATATACAGCTTCAACATCTTCCTTACAGACTCGTCCACGTGAACCCGATGCACGACAATCATGCAAATTAATGCCCCATTGTTTTGCCAAACGGCGAGCAACAGGTGTTGCTAGAACATCACTATCATCTGCTTTAGATTTCGCGGCTTTCGTACTAGCTTGATGACGTACATCTGGCCAAGAACCACCAGCAGCTTGAACTGCGGCCTGAATATCTTGAACACTGATACGGCCTTCACGTCCAGAACCCGTAATCTGAGCCAAGTTTACATTATGCTTTTCAGCCAATTTCAAGGCATGTGGCGTTGCAAAAATATCATCACTTTGTTGGTAGCCTTGTAACTCATCAGGAATAGAATATCCGCCCTGAGTCACCGCTTTTGATCCATTACCAACACTGTTCTGTTTAGGAGCAGCTTGTACTTTGGTTTCAACTTGAGCCACATCGACTTTTTCAGGAACCGCTGCTACCGCTTTATTTCCAGTTACAGCAGGTGTTCCACCTAAAGACTGTGCAAATGCTTCAACTTCTGCATCGGAAACTTGGGCGTCTGCACAAATTGCAATGATTCCACCTACGACCAGTGTGTCACCATCGTTAGCAATAATTTTTCGTAGCAGGCCATCAAAAGGTGCCTCCAATACATTGACGATTTTTGTGGTTTCAATTTCACAAATTTCCTGTCCTTTACTAAATTGGGTACCTTCCTGAATCAGCCATTGGGCAATCGTACCCTCTTCCATGGACAAACCCCATTTTGGGATTTCTAAAGTTTTAATTTCGCTCATCCTAAGCCTCCAACGTCTTGCGTACAGCCTGTTCGATGCGTTCTACACTAGGTAGCCATTCTTTTTCTAGTACTGGTGAAAATGGTACGGGTGAGTGTGGTGGAGTGACTAATTCGATTGGTGCTTTAAGATAATGAAAGCCTTTCTGGGCAATAAGCGCAGCCACATCATGTCCGAAACCACAACGTGCTGCTGATTCATCTACAATCACCACACGACCTGTTGAAGCTACTGACTCTAAAATGCCATCTTCGTCTAATGGTGAAATGGTTCTAGGGTCAACCACTTCAACCGAAATGCCTTCTTTTGCGAGCTTATCAGCGACTTCATTGGCACGATGCACCATCAAACTTAAGGCAATAATGGTGATATCTGTGCCTTCACGGGTGTAATTTGCGACACCAAAAGGAATAGTGTAGGACTCATCTGGCACTTCGCCCTTAATGTCGTACAACAACTTGTGTTCACAAAAGACTACTGGGTCGTCATCTCGAATGGCTTGAATCAACAACCCTTTTACATCATAGGCACTTGAAGGCACCACCACTTTTAAACCAGGCACTGAGGCAAACACGTTATATGGCGACTGAGAATGCTGCGCTGCTGCGGAAAAACCTGCACCAATCATGCCACGTACAACGAGTGGCGCTTTGGCTTTGCCGCCAAACATGTAGCGAAATTTAGCTGCTTGGTTATACAGCATGTCATAACACACGCCGTAAAAATCCATAAACATTAAATCTGCCACAGGTCTTAAACCCGTTGCAGCAGCACCTGCCGCCATACCAATAATCGCTGATTCTGTAATTGGAGTATCAATGACTCGTTCAGAACCAAATTCAGTCCATAAGCCTTTGGTTACACCAAGTACACCGCCAAAACCTTCCAGCTTATTATCATCGGTATTTTTACCACCATGTCCACCACGAACATCTTCACCGACCACAATGACACTTGGGTCTCGGCGCATTTCTAATTCAATTGCTTCTTTAATCGCGTTTCGATAACTTTTATTTGGCATTTTTCTACTATTCCTTTAGTAAGAGACGTATACATCGGTAAGTAACTGAGAAACTTCTGGGTACTTAGCTGCACGTGCCTTTGCAACGGCATCGTCTACATTGGCTTTAGACTGAGCGTCAATCGCATCGAGCTTGGCTTCGTCAATTTTGTCTTTGACTTTTTCGCGGAATATTTTCAATGGATCTTTATGTTCTTTGACATAATCCAGTTCTTCTTTAGAACGGATAAGCCCTGGATCACCTTCAAAATGTCCATAAAATCGGTTGGTTACCGTTTCAATCACACTCGGACCTTCACCACGGCGGGCACGTTCAATGGCTTTTTGTGCAACTTCATACACAGCAAAAAAGTCTGTTCCATCTACTTTTTCAGCGGGTAAGCCAAAACCTGCTGCTCGGCCTGCAATATCTTTACTGCCTACGGCATAATCATGTGCAGTACCTTCACCAAAACCGTTATTTTCAAAAACAAAAATGACAGGAAGCTTTAACACAACAGCCATATTAATGGCTTCAAAAGTTAAGCCCTGATTTGAACCGCCATCACCGGTAAAAGATAGACCAATCCCCCCATTTTTGAGTGTTTTAGCACTTAAAGCTGCCCCAATAGCCAAAGGTGGACCACCACCCACAATACCGTTTGCACCGAGCATGCCTTTATCTAAGTCCGCAATGTGCATTGAGCCGCCTTTACCACGACACAAACCATCATCTTTGCCAAAAATTTCTAGCATCATGGCGTGAATGTCACAGCCCTTTGCAATACAATGTCCGTGACCACGATGTGTTGAGGTAATGAAGTCCTTATCTGTTAAATTTTCACAGATCCCTACGGCAACAGCTTCCTCACCGCTATAAAGATGGATGAAACCTGGGATATCACCTGTATTGTTTTCATCGTGAAGTCGATCCTCAAATTCACGAATGTCGCGCATTCTTTTGTATGCTGCTAGCAATTGCTCTTCCGTTAATTGCATATATTTATTCCTTATTAACTACGCTTAAAAGAAAATCCCAAATTGAATAACTGGATTTTTAAATCGTATATTTATATAAGAATATTTTTATTTAATTTCATATTAGACTAAAAAAATATAATGCATAAAAACATAAGATAAACATTAAAAACAATGGTTTATAAAATTAAGAAATTTGTAAATTTTTTAATATTATTCAGCTATATACAAAAACAAACCTTTAACCAACCTTTGTTTTATATGATAAGTTTTTTGCCCTGTTTTAATATTATTAATGCATTTAAAGCAGCTTATTTAATATCAGGCTCAATATTAATTATTTTAAACGACGGAGTGTTTGAAATGGATTTAAATAACCCAGTATTAACTGGAAAGAAGCTACGTGGCGCTAAAAAAATGGCGCGTATTCCAATTAAAGTTGTTCCAACGGAAACGATACCGAAAAAGCCAGAATGGATCCGGACTAAAATTAGTCGACCTGAGGAAGTCCAAATCATTAAGGATTTATTAAGACAACAAAAACTACATACCGTTTGCGAAGAAGCAGCTTGTCCTAACTTGCCGCAATGTTTCGGTAGTGGAACAGCAACATTCATGATTATGGGAGATATCTGTACTCGACGCTGTCCATTCTGTGATGTCTCGCATGGCCGTCCTAATGCCTTAGATATTAACGAGCCACTGCATTTGGCTGAAACAGTGAAGAATCTAAACTTAAAGTATGTTGTGATTACTTCCGTTGACCGAGATGATTTAAAAGATGGCGGTGCACAGCATTTTGCAGATTGCATTCGAGAAATTCGTCAAACTAGTCCAGACACTTTGATTGAAGTTTTGGTTCCTGATTTTCGTGGTCGCGCAGATATTGCACTTAAAATTCTGAGCAAAAATCCACCTGATGTTTTTAATCACAATATTGAAACCGTGCCACGCCTGTATAAAGCCATGCGACCAGGCGCTGACTATCAGCATTCATTGAATTTACTTAAGAAATTTAAACACTACTGCCCTGATATCCCAACGAAATGTGGTTTGATGGTGGGTTTAGGAGAGATTGAAGCTGAGGTTATTGCGTTATTAAATGATTTGAAAGATTATCAAATTGATTATGTCACAATCGGCCAATACCTACAGCCATCCAAATCACATGCGCCAATTCATCGTTTTGTTACATTGCAAGAGTTTAAACATTATCAAACTCATGGAGAGCACTTAGAGTTTAAGAATATTTGGAGTGCACCATTAGTGCGATCGAGTTATTTTGCTGACCGCCAGTATTATGGTGAGGCTGTACCTGTGCCCTACGTGCGTGAATGACATTTTCATCATTTAAAGGATCCTATTTATCAACATAATGGTTACTTTTATTAACACTTCAGATAAAAATAGTCATTTCCAGTCCATAACAACACTTTTAAAGTAGCTAAAAGGCTGGTAAAACCCAAAAAAGGTTATTTAACGAATCCAAGAAAAAATGATTTGGTACACGTAAGAAAAGATTGAATGAGTATAGATCTGGAAATTGATTTCTGAAGTTTAAAGATATTACAGTCTAATCATAAAGGAATATGATATGAACCTGTTCAATACAGCACCAGCAAAAAAGCTGCAAACAACACATTTAATTAATCAGCATATTGTTCAGGCTGCACCCGTTTTGGCTTTGCCTCAAGAAGATCAGACTTCCCTATTCCGCCGCTCTATTCAGCATAATTATGCCGATTTATTAAGAATTGCTGATGATTCCGATATGGCAATTGGTCTTACAGATCACCATGGTACTCTGTTATGGACCTGGAGTAGTTCCGCGATGCTTTCTTCTGCTGAACAGGTACATTTTATTGAAGGTGGCCATTGGTCAACGCAGGCGGTTGGGACCAATGCGATTGGTATGACATTAAATAGCCAAACATCAAGTTGTGTATATTCTCATGAAAACCAAATGGACAGCGTTCGTGATTGGGTTTGTTATGCAGCACCTATCTGGGATCCGACTTCAGGTCAATTTCATGGCATTATCAATCTTTCCACAAAATATAAAAAACATACCCCTCTAGGCATTCTTGCTGTGGAACGCTGTGCAGACTTAATACAGCGAGCAATAAAATTTGAACAGAAAAATTTTTTATACATTAAAGCGCTAGGTTCGCCCTGGGTTCAATTTAATGGGCATACTTTGAACTTGACTCACCGTCAAATTGAAATACTTTGCATTTTAGCTTTGTATCCGTACGGGATTGGTTTAGAAGAGTTACACTATGCCCTTTATGGTGAGCGTAATGTCAGCCTAAAAACCCTAAAGGCTGAGCTTTCACAACTTCGTAGCCTATTACCTCATTCAATTGAGGCTCGGATTTATAGGCTTACCTGTGAAGTCCAATGTGATTTTTTACGTGCTGAACAATCATTAAATGCAAATCTTATTTCGAGTACATTCTCGCTATATAAAGGTAGCTTTTTATCTAAATCAGAAAGCCCTTTACTCAGTACTTGGAGACATTGTTTTGATGCCCGTTTAAGCCAGTTGATTTATCAAATAAAGGATACCGATCAATTATTACGGATTATTGGGCAAACACATGATCGTATTGATGCGGTACAGCGTTTATTAGAATTATTACCACAGGACAGCAACTACCGTAATTATTTTTCAAATCTGATTTAAATTTGATTTGTTGCTTCAACTCTAAAGTTTTATTGAATAAGGTTTTATTGTGTAGCAGATAGAAATTGTTCATCTAAAGATCTTTATTGTGTTTGAATTGGCCAGTTTGAAATAATGGCTCACTGAAAGCCCAGCCTGACCACCATCGACAATAACGATATTAAAATGTGATTTTAAGCATGTTGATTTAAATTTGCATAGTAGGTTCATAAACTTGCACAAGTAAAATTGCGGATTTTATTAAGATAACTATTTAATATTAATAGATCTCTTGCGAAAGTCGTTATTGCAAGTTCATCCGGTTTACCAGTGCAGCGATTAAGTTAATGCGTAAACCGAATCTTTTCCGTCTATTTCGATAGCGTTCACTTAGTATTCTAAATCTTTTCAATTGACTGTTAATGTGTTCGATTACAACTCGTATTTTTCCAATCATTTTATTGTAATTTGTCTCAGCATCAAATAAGGGTAAATTCTTCTTTTTCTTTATTGGCATCAATAATTTAAAGCCATCTTGCTCTAACCCATAGTACCCTAAATCGGTCATAACATAGTCACAATGTTTGAATTTCTTAACTGTTTTTCTTGCCAATTTAATATCATGCTGACTGCCAGACGATATATCTACTCCTATGATTTGTTTGCTCTTCGGATGATAGATCACTTGGGCTTTTAACGTATGTTTCTTCTTTTTACCACTGTAGAACTTACTCTGATTTTTTTTTCGGGCGTTCTATTAAACATTCTGTCGCATCAATAATTACCCAGTTAAATTGTTCGTCTGCTGTGGTAATGCTTCGTTTTGGCAGGGTAAAACGTCTTGATTTCATTAATGCATCTTCAACCTTTTTAATAGTTCGATTCACATTACTTTCAGCGATATGGTAATTTGCCGCCAATTCCAATTGGGTGTTGTAGCTCCGTAAGTAATTGAGTGTTAATAATAATTGATCCTCTATAGCTAAAGTATGAGGACGCCCTAATTTCTTTTTAAGTGATTCTGCTTCTTTTAAAACTTCGACCATTTCACTAAAAACTGCTCGAGGTACACCAACCAAGCGCTGGAATTCAGAATCTGAAAAACGATTTAATTTCTGATATTTCATGAAATCTATATTGAGGCAGTTTTTACTTTCGCAAGAGGTCTAATATTAATTATTTATTAAAAAAATTATGAACTAGACTTTAGGTGAACATAAGTTAAACACATAACAAATGATAATAAATTCATTGATATAGATAAATGACTGAGAGCTTTAATTGCAAGTTTTCTTAAATTATTAAGCTAGATATAGCTGGCTAACTATTTGATTGAATGAATTAAAAATAATACTTTAACAGAATCAATCCGGTACTAACTTTGTACTGGTTGTTAGTACCTCATTGTAAATTTCCCTTCTCCATTCTTGTCTTTAAATTGACATCAAATCTTCATAGCTCTGTCATTTGTTAGTGTTGATATAAGCCAATAAATTTAAAAAGATTAAATGAGGATAAAATATGGCAGGGTTATCCATCTGGCATGTACTAATTTTTGCAATTGTAGTGATCTTACTGTTTGGTACTTCTAAACTAAAAAATCTAGGAAAAGATGTAGGGGGTGCAATCAAGGACTTTAAGAAATCTGTCCGTGAAGAAGAAGAAGCTGAGGCAGCTCAACTTCAGTACCCTCGAACGATTGATGCGAAAGTTAAAGCCAGTGAGAGTTCAATCAAGAATTGAGGTATTGCTATGCTCAATATTGGAATGACTGAGCTGTTGGTCTTTGGGGCAATTGCCTTGCTCATTCTTGGACCAGATAAACTCCCTGAAGCGATACGTTTTATAGGTAAATGGTCAGCCAAAATCAAAAGGATCGCCAGCAATATACAAAATGATCTTGACCGTGAATTGCGACTATCGGAACTACGGGAACAAATGCAAAGCGAGCTGAAACGTATTCAGGAATTAGAAATCAAAATGCAGGCACAAATGGATAATATAAATGTAATCCATCAGCCCATCATTAGAAATCCGGAACAACATCTTTTGAACTATGAGCTGACTTACCAATTAATTAATGAATCAGTTTCACCTGTTCATTTACCGCCAATCCAGCTGAATAAAGTGACAAAACAAGAAAAAATTTATGCTGATATAAAGGTGGCCGTATGAGTATTTTGCCTTCGACTCAAACCAACAACGATACCCGGCAAATCCCGTTAGAAGAAATGCCAATTACCAGGCATCTAGTGATTCTGCGAAAGCACCTTTTCAAAATTGTGGGCGTATTATTAGGACTATTCTTATGTTTACTGCCTTTTGCAAGCCAAACTTATCAGCTTTTATCAAAGCCTTTACGCGCTCAGTTACCTGAAAGCTCTAGCATGATTGCAACAGATGTGACTGCGACTTTCATGGCTCCATTTAAGTTGAACTTCTTTATTGCTTTACTTATCGCCATGCCTTTTATTTTGTATCAACTTTGGGCCTTCATTAGACCAGCATTGTACCTAAAAGAAAAAAAGTTAGCTTTACCACTATTAATCAGCAGTATTGTACTGTTTTATGCAGGTATTGCTTTTGCCTATTTAATCGCTTTACCTTCTATCCTTCATTTTTTTATCAGCGTATCACCTGACACTGTTGCACCGATGACCGATATCAATAGTTATCTGGCTTTTTGTTTAAAACTATTTTTAGTTTTCGGATTTACGTTTGAAATCCCTATTATCACGCTCCTGCTTATTATAATTGGTGTTGTCAGCACACAGACCTTGGTGGAAAAAAGACGATTTATTGTGGTGGGATGTTTTTTTATTGCCATGTTTGTGACACCACCCGATGCCCTATCAATGATTATGTTAGCTGTTCCAATGTGGCTGTTATTTGAACTAGGCTTAGCGGCAGGAAAATGGATAGAAAAATGATGACCGGACATAACTGAATAATAATAAAAAGAACATAAAAGAAGAAAATACTCTATGAGCAGCTTAAGCTGCTTTTATTTTTAATATATAAATCAATATTATATTTAATAAATCCGCAATATTAGCTTCACCTGACTGTCATATTCAACCGCTAATTTATTCCTGACTTTAAAACAACCAGACCTTAGTTATGGGAATAAAAGAATGACAGATTACTTACCTTATGATGAAAATCAGGAATTGGATAATAATACATCAGATAATCATCATTTTCGGGATATTTTAGAACAATCCATATCGCGTCGTGACTTGATTGCCAAAACTGCAAGTGGGGCTGCAGCATTGGCTCTTGCCTCTTCTTTGACTGGATGTGGGGACAACGATAATGATTCTATTGTACCGCCAACCGAGACCGCACCAAACCCGCCTGCTATTGATCCCAATACAAAACCAGAGCAACTCAACTTCACGCCAGTGGCCAAAAACTTAAATGACATCGTTACTGTGCCAGACGGTTATGAAGCCAATGTCCTGTATGCACTTGGAGATTCAATTAACCCTGCCTATCCAGATTGGGATGATAACAATATCCCGAACGGACCAAGCTTTCAGTTCCGTTCCGGTGACTGCCATGATGGAATGAGTTTTTTTGGCTTGAACATCGCTACTGGCCGCTATGACCCGACTGTGTCTGAGCACGGTCTGCTGGTCATGAACCACGAATATATCAATCCAACTTTTTTACATCCTCAAGGTCCAACAAAAGTCGATGGTCGTCGCCCTGAAGATGAAGTCATTCGTGAGACCAATGCGCATGGTGTTTCAATCGTTCATATCAAAAAAGACAATTCCAATCAAAAAGTAGAAATTGTCAAAAATTCAATTTATAACCGCCGTATTACTGCTTCAACTGTCATGAGCATTTCAGGTCCTGCGAGTGGGTCTGCCCTTCTATCTACACGTTTTTCACCAGGTGGAAAATTAACCCGTGGCACGCATAACAACTGTGGCAACGGCTATACCCCATGGGGTACCTATCTCACCACTGAAGAAAACTTTATTGGTTATTTTGTTCGTAGCAAAACTGATGATGCTAATCGTGTGCCGCAAGAAAAGCTTGCTCTGGAACGCTATGGCTTAAAAGCAGGTGCAAGCTCGCGTTATGGCTGGGAATCTGCAGTAGGTACAATTGAACCTCAGGATCTTTATGATCGCTGGAGTGCAGATGTTACTGCCGATGATGCAAGTCAGGATTACCGGAATGGTCCGAATACTTTCGGTTGGATTGTAGAAATTGATCCTGTTGATAGCCGGCAAAATCCGGTTAAACGAACGGCTTTAGGTCGCTTTGCCCATGAGGATTGTCGTGCCAGTCGGGCGCGTGAAGACGATAATCTCGCTTTCTATATGGGTGATGACTCGCGTGGAGAATATATTTATAAGTTTGTCTCTGACTACAAATGGAGCGAAAAAGACCGTAATAGGGGCTATGCAGCCGGAGATAAATACATGGATCATGGCAAGCTTTATGCCGCCAAATTCAATGCAGACGGGAGCGGTCAATGGATTGAGCTGAGTTATGGTAGCAACGGTTTAAATGAGTTGAACAGTACCTATCCTTTTGGTTCTCAGGCAGATGTCGTGACCTTTGCTCGTCTAGCAGCAGATAGCGTAGGCGCGACTAAAATGGACCGTCCGGAATGGGTTGCGGTCAATCCTGAGAATGGAGAAGTCTATGTTACCCTGACCAATAACTCTAACCGCGGTACCACGCATGCGCTAGATGCTGCCAATCCACGTAACTATAACGATCCGGAAGGTGGCAAAGGTAATGTGAATGGTCATATTATCCGTTTACATGAAGATGCAGATACGACTACAGCTATAACGTTCAAATGGGATATTTATCTGTTTGGTGCTGAAGCCAAAATGGCACAGAACATCAACCTGTCGGGTTTAAATGATAATAATGACCTGTCTTCGCCAGATGGTATGTGGTTTGATCCCCGCGGAGTACTCTGGATTCAAACTGATGATGGTGCTTATACAGATACGACCAATTGTATGATGCTGGCTGCACTTCCTGGTAAGGTTGGAGATGGTACTCGAGCAACCACCTCTTCAGGGCAGGAAACTATTGTTGGTGCTCAAGTCACAGATCAGACTTTACGTCGTTTCCTGACAGGTCCGAAAGACTGTGAGATTACAGGTGTAACCATGACACCGGACTATAAAGCTATTTTCATTAATGTACAGCATCCTGGGGAAGATTCCCCGGCCTACAACAAACCAACCAGTCATTGGCCAGCTTCACAGACTAACTCATCTGCCACTTCTCGACCACGCTCTGCAACGGTGGTCATCACTCGCAAGGATGGTGGTGTTATTGCAGGCTAAATATTTAGCTTCTCTCAAAATGCTGGCTCAATGCCGGCATTTTTGTTTTTAATATTTGGCGGATTCAAGCGGCAAGTGCAACAGTATAAAAACCAGCCATAATATCACTGGGTGTATACCAGCCCAGTGTCTTTCTAGGACGATTATTTAGAGCAGTCTCTATCTGTTCTATCCGCTCTTTTGAAACATGATCAAACGATGAGGATTTTGGCAGATATTGTCTGATCAGACCATTCGTATTTTCATTTCTGGCTCGTTGAATAGACTTGTACGGATCTGCAAAGTAAGTCTCTATGCCTGCGTCCGTTATCCGCCTATGCTCTGAGAATTCCTTGCCATTATCAAAGGTCACACTATAGGCATGACTATTACGCAAACATGCTAAAGCACACGAGATCGTTTTAGCTGTGGTTCTCGTTTGCCCCAAATGAACAATATGTACATACAGACTCTTGCGTTCAACCAGGGTTAATAATGCTCCCTTATGATTCTTGCCTATTACAGTATCACCTTCAAAATCACCTAGGCGTTGACGTTTCTCAGTGACCTCATCACGACAATGAATACTTGTTCTATCAACAAGTTGACCTCTACGATCTGTGTTTTTATAACCCCGCTTGCGATATGTTTTCTGGTGTCTTAAATGCTGATGCAATTTTCCACCCTTAGATTTATCCTGATAAATGTACTGATAGACCCATTCAGGCGATGGGACATCTAACCAGCCACGTTGTTTCAAAGCCCCCGTAACCTGTTCAGGTGACCAATCCAGAGCAATCAGATAACGGATGTAGATTATAGCGAAATCTGTCATCTGAGATGAGGATCGATATCGTCGTTGGCTGGAGAGATGCCCAGCCTGTTTAGCCCGATAGCCACGTTGTCCTGTATTCCTTTTGATCTCACGATAAATGGTTGATCGGGAACGTCCAAGCTCTCTGGCAAGGGTGGAGATTGAAGATTTACTTTTCAAAGCAGCATAAATTTCGTATCTTTCTTCTTGAGAAAGTTGGGTGTATTGCTTCATTGTGTGCTTTCCAATTGCGAGTTGAAAAAGTCTAATGATTCTAATACACCTAACTTTTTCAACTAAATACAAATGTGTCGCACTTGGTATTTGAATCCGCGTTTCTAAATATTTGAGTTTTTTCATTTTAAGAGTTAATGAGTCAAAACAGATATTTAAATATTAAAAAGTATTTTTATATTAAATGAGTGCTCAAAAAATTTATATTTTTATTCAAATTAAATGCTAAATCCAACTTTCTTCTTTTGCAATATTTAGTACATCCTCTTTAAGTCTTTCTAGCTCTTCAAAAACTTTTGAATTAAGTTTTGGGCGAACTTTTTCAAACTTAATTTTTAATAAATTTATACTCCTTAAAAGCGTAGAAAAAATAAGTTTCTTTCGTCCTAAGTCGTCTGTGGCCTTAAAGGTCGTAGGATCTATTCTTAAGCGAAAATCCATATTTTGGCGTTTAATAGAATAATAGATACGTTCTTCAAAACTATCTTCACCCATTATAATGATTATACAATCCCAACTATTTAAGGGAATATTATAGAATTTATCATTTAGCCTCAGGTTTAAGGTATCAACAACTGCATTACGTGCTTTACATTCCTGTAGAATTTGCTCTTCAGTTAAAACTTCTTTACTTAATTCAGCGCTTAACCATACTTTCATCAATACAACCCATTAATATTATAATAATAAAAAACCCCGACATCCTAATCTGCACCCCGAAAGTTGGACACTCTTAGTCTAATTTGAAGGGTGCTTTTTAATGGCTAAATGAACCGTACCGGGTTTGTCGGAGACCAACTTTCCTGAGAGAATGCCCCGATGAAAAAAGTAAAATATACCCCTGAAATCAGAGATAGAGCGGTTCATCTTGTGATTGAATCCGAAAAAGATTATCCATCGAATTGGGCTGCAATCACAGCAATTGCACCCAAGATAGGTTGTACTCCTGAAACACTACGTGTTTGGTATTTAAAACATCTCGATCAACAAAATCCAGTTAAAGTACAGCAACTTTCAGATCAAGAACGGATTAAACAACTCGAACGTGAAAATAAAGAACTGCAACGTGCTAACGAAATTCTACGTAAAGCAGCTGCTTTTTTCGCCCAGGCGGAGCTCGACCGCCCACACAAATAATGGTGGATTTTATCCATCATAATAAAGAGCTGTACGGAGTCGAGGCGATTTGTAGAATTTTACCTATCGCACCTTCAACCTATTACCGGACTTTAGATCTCTGTGAAAATCCAGAACATTGAGCGAAACGAGATCTACATGATGTGCATCATGCTGAACAAATTAAACGAATTTGGAAAGAAAGTTCGAGGCGGTATGGCGTTCGTAAAGTCTGGCAAAAACTGAAACGTGAAGGTTATATTATTGCACGCTGTACAGTTGCTCGATTGATGCAGAAGCTAGGTATACAAGGTGTTTGGCGTGGTAAGAATAAACAAACCACCCGTAGCCGAGATGATCAAAAAAGAGCAGATGATTTAGTGAAACGTAATTTTAGGGCTGATCATCAAAACCCTTGCGAAGCAATGCTTCTCAGGTGGGGGACTTCACGTATATTCAAACTCATTCAGGTTAGGTCTAAACCGCATTTATTATTGATGTGTTTTCATGTGCAATTGTTGGCTAGAAAGTATCGACACGTAAGAATACAGATATGGTGCTTGATGCACTGGCTAAAACGGTGAATGGCTGATACAAAACAGAGGTGATTGAATATTTAAATGCAGATTGGCAAGGTTTAGTAGATGTACAACTTATGACATTAAATTGGGTGGATTGGTTTAATAAAGAACGTGTACCTAGTGCGCTAGGTTATGTGCCACCTTTTGAGTTTGAAACAATGTTCGATGATAAGATTAACCTGTTAGGTCAGGTGGCTTAACTTAAATAAAAAAGTCTCCGACAAACCCGGTACGGTTCACCTGTAGGTGCACCAAATTATGAGATTTATAGTTTTTTCAGTATTTGGCTCGGCAGTTTCATTCTGGCATGTTTAACACCGCAGCAATATTTATGGAAAATTCAGCTTAAAATCCTGATTGGTACTGCTTTTATGCTGCCGCTGATCAATATTTATTATCTCATTTTCCATGATTATATTGATTCTTTTACGACTTACTGGCCATTTCTGCGAATCGATCTGATGCTGTGGAACTTGGCACTTCTCGCCCTATTGTTACACCAGAAAATTACCCCTATTCAGCAAAAGGCGGTCAATAAAATTCACGCCAAACTAAAAATTACGCAACAGGAATCATCAACATGATATGGATTGCAGTGATCGGTCTGCTTTGGCTGAGCTGTTTTGGTTTTTATGCGGTAAGTGCAAAGCAGATCCTAAAAACCCGAAAATCTCGGTACGCTTTTTTAGCGAATTTTCCTACGTACACTAAATTCACAGCAGGTATTTTCTTATTCGTCGCAATGGTTCTATTACGGACCCGGTTTAGCTACAGTATCAGCTTTGTGGCTCTATGGGTATTTCTAAGCCCTGTACTGTTTATTTTTATCTTAAAAATGAATAAAGCATTTTAGTATTTATTTAAAATCAGAAAGTAGCAAACAGCCTAGTGCGCTACTTACATGCCTTCTATTGAACCAATCTACCCAGTATCTGCTAAACCTTGCCAACCTATTTTTAAATATTTCAGATTCATTATTTTGGCTAGAATCAAAAATTTAAATTGGTAGGTATTTGGTAGGTAGGATTCTTTTTAACTTCATCCAATACTCATATTACGGTGAGGGTCACCGATAAAATAATCAATGAATGGTAGAAGGAATCAAGCCATGGCTTTTAAAAATATTTCAGATCAAACTAACGGTTTTTATATTCCCTGTGTTTCACTTTTTGGTCCCGGCTGTGCTAAAGAAATCGGGATAAAAGCACAAAATTTAGGTGCCAAGAAAGCGCTGATTGTAACTGATGCGGGGCTGTTTAAATTTGGTGTTGCAGATGAGATTGCAAATTATTTGAAAGAGGCGGGTGTTGACAGTTATATTTTCCCAGGCGCGGAACCCAATCCAACTGATATTAACGTGCATCATGGAGTTACAGCTTATAATGAAAATGCCTGTGATTTTATTGTATCGTTAGGTGGGGGTTCATCACATGACTGTGCCAAAGGCATTGGCCTAGTCACTGCAGGTGGCGGACATATCCGTGATTATGAAGGGATTGATAAAAGTACCGTCCCGATGACACCACTGATTGCAATCAATACTACGGCAGGGACAGCTTCGGAGATGACACGTTTCTGTATTATTACCAATACCGATACCCATGTGAAAATGGCGATTGTAGATTGGCGTTGTACACCACTCATTGCGATTGATGACCCTAAACTTATGTTGGCCAAACCTGCAGGGCTGACTGCGGCAACAGGTATGGATGCCTTGACGCATGCAGTAGAAGCCTATGTGTCTACAGCAGCAAATCCAATCACTGATGCCTGTGCAGAAAAGGCGATTACCATGATCAGCGAATGGCTTAGCCCGGCAGTGGCGAATGGGGATAATCTGGAAGCACGGGATGCCATGAGCTATGCCCAATATCTTGCCGGAATGGCCTTTAACAACGCCTCTTTAGGATATGTGCATGCGATGGCACATCAGCTCGGAGGCTTCTACAACTTGCCGCATGGTGTTTGTAATGCAATTCTGCTCCCGCATGTTTGTGAATTTAACCTGATTGCTTGTCCTGAACGTTATGCCAAAATTGCGCAATTGATGGGGGTGAATACAGAAGGCTTAACCGTAACTGAAGCAGCTTATGAAGCGATTGGCGCCATTCGTCAGCTTTCGGCTTCAATTGGTATTCCATCTGGGCTGACGGAATTGAATGTAAAAGAAGCTGACTTGGCCATCATGGCGGAAAATGCACAAAAAGATGCCTGCATGTTGACCAATCCACGTAAGGCCAATCATGCTCAAGTGGTGGATATTTTTAAAGCGGCAATGTAATGCCTTCCTGTAAGTCATCTCTCCAATCATCTGACTTACATTTTTAGCAGCCCCTGTTTCGCTTTCTAAGGAAGTATGCCAAGAGAAAGAACCCATTTTTCTGCTCTTGGCTGATCCTTCCCCCTTCTTGACATCCTCTCCCCCTTAAAAGAAGGAGATTCCTACTGCTAGACGCTTATGCCCAAGCGCAAGAATGTTCAATGCGGAATTTAAATCCCGCTGCCAGACTGTACCGCAACTCTGGCATGTCCATTCTCTTATTCCAAGATCAACCCTACCTTGCGGACTACTGCTTGATATTTGCTTGCAGCACGAGCAGATCTGGGTGGTATAGGCTTCATTGACTTCCTCAAACATTACCCCTGCGTTCTCGCATTTATACTTGAGCATTGTTTTAAGTTTTGAAAACCCTGTATCTAAAACCGATTTTGCCATTTTAGTTTTTACAAGCTTTTTAGCACTCAGGTCACCTACAACAATCAGTGCATTTTCCCTCACAAGTTGGGTACTGGCCTTGTGCAAATGGTCTTTACGACAGTTTGCAATTTTGGCGTGTAATGCACGAACACGCTTTTTATTTCTCGCTCGTTGAGCAATTCCTAATTTCTGCTCGTACTTGCGATAGAACTTGGGATTGGAAATGACTGTACCATCAGAACAGGTCGCAATATCTTTTAAGCCAAGATCAATACCAATCGCTTTCGTTACGGTTGGTTTGGCTTGCTTAGGTGAATCCACCACCAGGCAGACATACCAGCGACCACGACTATCCTCAACAAATGAGCCTGTTTTAATGCGGTATTGGCTTAATCCGTAGCTGTCCCATAGCTTGAATTGGTGCTTACCGTATTGAACAGATCCATCAGCAGATTTGATGGCTACCTTTTTAAAGGGTATCCAACCAAGAGAGCGCCTTGCTGATTTCTTGTTACTTACACGCCATTTTAGCTTTGCTTTTTTGAATTGCTTGCGTCTTGTTACTAATTCTTCTGTCACAGCCTGAATGGTTTGACTATGTAGGTTGCATTCTTTAGATGCGCCTTTTGTGTATTTCGCTACATCGTAAGCTGATAGAAATTCACCTTTTCTTTTTAAATGTTTAAACCCTAAATCATTGACATAATTCCAGACAAAGTTTACCTCAGATGCTAATTGGTCTAGCATCTTGCAATGTTTGTCTCTTATACGTAATTTAAGTGTTTTCATGGGCTTATATTAGCTCATGTTAAATTAAAGGTGTTGATTTAAAAAAAAATCCAACGACATTTCATGTCGTGTCGCTTATCTCTCTGCCCTGAAGGACAGCACTTTACACTCCATTTGATAAAATTTTAAAATCGGATTCAGGCTAAATTGATAAGCTAACCCGCAGTAAGCAAAGATGATGCTCCATATTCCAGGATTTTGCTGTTTTAGCCTTCTACCGATCGATGCTCCGGCTTTTAAAGATTTTTATATTTTAACAGGGTTTGATGGACAGGATGGGTTTTGGGCATCAGCTCAATCAGGCGTTCTACCGCATCAATCGCTTCAGGGAAATGTGCCACATGTTTCAGCAACACATCGGTTTCATTTGCTTTGAAAATAGCATCACTTAAACGTGATTCCAGACAATCGCGCCAAGCACATAAAAATGGACTTTCTGTTTTGGCCAGAAATACACCGGTACACAACTTCAAGGCGGAATCAATATATCCAGCATCCAGAGATTGCTCTGTCAGTAAAAAGTCAGCCTCTACATGCGCCAGTAATCGATAAGGTCTAGAGCCAAGCATGCCACCCAATATATCGCGCAGCTGCGACATTTCTGCTTTTAGAGTACCGATACTGACTTTACGTTCACCATATAAGGCCTGATGCAAGGTGTCCAGACTCAGACCCTGCGGGCATAAGGCTAGAATAGTCAGAATTTCAATCTGGCGAGGAGTAAGTACTAAAACTTTACCATTAAACAGTACTTGTGGCACTGTAAAAGCCCGGATAAATAAGCGCTGTTTTTGACATTCCTGCAAGGCAGACTGAATGATTGTGGCACAGCGCTCAGCAGCCAACAGTGCCAAACTATTATGCTTTTGCCAAGTGGTAGAAAGGTCAATGACACCTAAAACCTGTTTTGAATAGGGATCAATAATCGGAGCGGCGTAACAAACCCAATCATGAATCGAGGACATGTAATGTTCACTGGAAAAGACACAGCTAGATTGTTGAGTTTTTAAGGACAATGCCAGTGCATTAGTTCCGACTAGCTCTTCACGCCATTGCCCTCCTTCAATAAAGTGTACACTTTCTGCAGCACTTTGCATTTGTGGGCTAGAGGCTGCCCAAATGATGGTACTGCCGATATCTCCAACCGCCAGCACCATAGATGACTGTTCAGCAATATGTTTTAAATCCTGTGCACAATGGCGAAGTGCGTGGGCTAAAGTTGAAGAAGAGGCAGTCTTTTTTACATCTGTCAGCGGTGCTGCTAAACGACTCTTAGGGATTTCGGCCAAAGATGAACGTTGCCAAGAACTGGCAATACTTTGTTCCAGTTGCTCTGCATGCAAGGGAGACAAACTGCTGCTTTGCCGAAACTGATCAGCATCGCGCCTTTTCTGCATCAAATCTTGTTTTGTCATCATTCCTTATTCTCACAACAATTCATGATTTACATCCGCTGTAATCGTTATTTTTTAGATGGATCGAAAAGAGTGTAAACCTGCTTCACTCCAACCTTTCTCCAACCTTATACCAGTTATGTTAATCAAATAGCGTACATAAGTACCTTATACCAAAGCTGTAGAAGCAGTTTGGTCACACGAAAATAAGCAAAGGAAATACATATGCGTTACGTCGATCCTAATCAACCTGATTCAAAAGTTCATTTTAAAGCACAATACGATAATTTCATTGGTGGCGAATGGGTCACTCCGGTCAAAGGTGAATACTTTGACAACATCTCTCCGGTAGATGGCAAAGTCTTTACCAAGGTTCCGCGTTCTTCTGTAGAAGACATTGAATTGGCCCTGGATGCAGCGCACAAAGCCAAAGAACAATGGAACAGAGCATCGCCGACCACCCGCTCCAATATTCTGTTGAAAATTGCCGACCGTCTGGAACAAAATCTGGAAATGTTGGCTGTAGCAGAAACCTGGGACAATGGAAAACCGATCCGTGAAACGCTGGCTGCCGATATTCCACTGGCCATTGACCATTTCCGTTATTTTGCCGGCTGTATCCGGGCTCAGGAAGGTGGCATTTCCGAAATTGATGAAGATACTATCGCCTACCATTTTCATGAACCGCTTGGTGTAGTCGGACAAATCATTCCCTGGAACTTCCCGATTCTGATGGCCGCCTGGAAACTCGCGCCAGCCTTGGCTGCAGGCAACTGTATTGTGCTGAAACCTGCAGAACAGACTCCGGTCAGTATTCTGGTGCTAGCTGAACTGATTCAGGACATTTTGCCGCCGGGCGTATTGAATATCGTCAATGGCTATGGGGTCGAAGTCGGCCGTCCACTGGCGACCAATCCACGCATTGCCAAGATTGCCTTTACCGGTTCAACCGCCGTGGGTCAGATGATCATGCAATATGCGACTGAAAATATTATTCCAGTGACTCTGGAACTTGGCGGTAAATCACCAAACTTGTTCTTTGCCGACATTATGGATCAGGAAGACGATTATCTGGACAAAGCTCTGGAAGGCTTTGCCATGTTTGCCCTGAACCAGGGTGAAATCTGTACCTGCCCTTCCCGGGCCTTGGTACAGGAAAGTATTGCCGATGAGTTTTTAGCGCGTGCAGTAGAACGGGTACAACGCATTAAAACCGGTCATCCACTGGATACTGATACTATGATTGGCGCGCAAGCTTCTCAGGAACAGCAGGACAAGATTCTGGGCTGTATTGCCACTGGCCGTGAAGAAGGTGCACAGATCCTGACTGGTGGTGAAGCACGTCAGGAAGTCGGTCAAGGTTTCTATATTGAACCGACCATCTTTAAAGGCACCAATGACATGAAGACCTTCCAGGAAGAAATCTTCGGGCCTGTACTGGCTGTGACCACCTTCAAAGACTTCGATGATGCGATCAAGATCGCCAATGATACGATTTATGGACTTGGTGCCGGTGTCTGGTCACGCTCAGCGCATACCTCTTACCGTGCAGGCCGTGCTATTCAAGCAGGTCGGGTCTGGACTAACTGTTATCACATCTACCCTGCCCATGCGGCTTTCGGTGGTTATAAAAAATCAGGGATTGGGCGTGAGAATCATAGAATGATGCTGGATCATTATCAGCAGACTAAAAACTTGCTAGTCAGCTATTCGACCAAACCAGCCGGGTTCTTTTAAGAAGTGAAATAAAAGCGAACTTCGGTTCGCTTTGAATGTATGCTAGCTAGCTCTCACAAAATATCAGCAACATCTTTTAAGGGGGAGAGGATGTCAAGTTGCGATTGCTAAGACCATACCATTATTAGAAAATTAAATTATTAAGCTTTTATTTTGCTTAGGCTATTTTTAAAACACATTAAGGTCAAGCCTGGAATAATGCTGACAAAGCAATACGGGCAGGTTTAATGGAATGGCAAGTAAAAACTTCCACTTTTAACCTCAGTTATTTATGAGAGAATTAACGACGCAATTATTCATGTATTTGTCGCTATTTTACTGATTTTCTCCGTAGCCTTCTTACAGACACAAAAAAACCCGGCAGGTGTCGGGTCTTTTCATCATTCAATTCAGGAAGCGAGCAAATTGCGCAAGACATAGTGCAAGATCCCACCAGCCTTAAAGTATTGCACCTCATTCAAGGTATCAATACGACACAACACCTGAAAATGGCTATATGTACCATCGGTATGTTGCACTTCTACATCCAACATTTGATGCGGATGAATATCATCCGACAAGCCTAGAATTGATAGGGTTTCATGCCCGCTGAGGTTCAAGATCTGCCGGTTCTGACCCTCCACAAACTGTAATGGTAACACTCCCATACCGACCAGATTGGAACGGTGAATCCGCTCAAAACTTTCAGCAATCACTGCTTTTATCCCTAACAGGTTGGTACCTTTGGCCGCCCAGTCACGTGAGGAACCGGTGCCATATTCTTTCCCGGCAATAATCAGAAGTGGGGTTTGTTCTGCCTGATAGCGCATTGCCACATCATAAATCGAGAGTTTTTCTGCACTTGGAATATGCAGGGTATTGCCACCCTCCTCGCCACCCAGCATTTCGTTTTTGATACGGATATTAGCAAAGGTACCTCGCATCATCACTTCATGATTACCACGACGGGAGCCATAAGAGTTAAAGTCTTTTACATCAACCCCCTGTTGCTGCAAATATCTTCCGGCCGGACTATCTTGTTTGATATTGCCCGCCGGGGAAATATGGTCCGTCGTGACGGAATCACCTAGTACCGCCAAAATCCTTGCCTGGCTGATCGGCTGAATTGGTCGCACCGGCTGATCAATTTCTGCAAAAAAGGGAGGATGCCGGATATAGGTGGATTGTTCATCCCAAGCATAAGTTTGACTTTGGGGAATCTGGATTGCTTTCCACTTGGCATCTCCTTCAAAAACTTCTGCATATTCTTTATGGAACATCTCGGTATTCACATTCTGCAGTGCGGCATCGATTTCTCCCTGTGTCGGCCAGATATCTTTTAAATAAACCGCTTGGCCATCAAAACCCTCACCTATCGGCTCAGTCGTGAGATCAGTTCGAATATTCCCGACCAGACCATAGGCAACCACCAAAGGTGGTGAGGCGAGCCAATTGGTTTTCACCAGAGGATGCACCCGTCCTTCAAAATTACGGTTGCCGGAGAGTACTGAGGCTACATTCAAATCAAAACATTGCACAGCTTCTTCAATCACTTCAGGTAAAGGCCCCGAATTACCAATACAGGTGGTACAACCATAACCCACCAGGTTATAACCCAGTTGATTCAAATAAGGCATCAACCCTGCAGCGTCAAGATAATCACTGACCACTTTGGAACCTGGAGCCAGTGAACTTTTCACCCAGGGTTTTCGCCGCAAACCTTTTTCGATTGCTTTTTTGGCCAATAGCCCTGCTGCCAACATGACACTGGGATTCGAGGTATTAGTACAAGAGGTAATGGCTGAAATCACCACATCACCATGCTGCAACGGATATTTTTTACCCTCAATCATACAAAAAACATTTTCATGGGGCAGGTTGGCCTGTTTAGCTTCAACCGCCGTACCTCCCCCTCCTTCATTTTCCAGACGATCTTTTTCTTCCTTGACCGGTTTTAAGGTCAGATCCATGAAGGCATGAAAGGTTTGTGGCACTTGTGACAAGAGTACACGATCCTGCGGGCGCTTCGGACCTGCCAGACTGGCTTCTACCGTCGACATATCTAAAGCCAGCATGTCGGTAAAGACGGGCTCATCTCCCGGATTGCGCCATAATCCTTGCAACTTGCTATAGGCCTCTACCAAGGCAATTCTTTCCGGCTGACGTCCGGTTAAACGTAAATAGGAAAACGTCACCTCATCAACAGGGAAAAAGCCACAGGTAGCGCCATATTCGGGTGCCATATTCGCAATCGTGGCACGGTCCGCCAGGGGTAAATCTGCTAGGCCATCGCCATAAAATTCGACAAATTTTCCAACTACGCCTTTTTGGCGCAGCATCTGGGTAATGGTCAGCACCAGATCAGTTGCTGTAATCCCTTCTTTGAGTTTACCGGTAAGCTTAAAGCCGATTACTTCTGGAATCAGCATGGAGATCGGTTGACCCAACATGGCCGCTTCCGCCTCAATACCGCCTACGCCCCAACCTAACACGCCTAAGCCATTGATCATGGTGGTATGTGAATCAGTACCGACCAAGGTATCAGGATAGGCAAAGCGCTGCCCATCAATCTCATTGCTCCATACCACTTGTGCCAGATATTCCAGATTGACCTGATGGCAAATCCCGGTTCCTGGCGGCACCACGCGAAACTGATTGAGCGCCGCCTGCCCCCAGCGCAGAAACTGGTAGCGCTCACCGTTGCGTTGCATCTCAATGGCGACATTCTGCTCAAAAGCTTGCGGGCTGGCAAAGTAATCGACCATCACCGAGTGATCAATAATCAAATCCACGGGTGACAGCGGATTAATTTTTTCCGGATCACCGCCGGCTTTGGCCACCGCTGTACGCATCGCAGCAAGATCAACCACTGCGGGAACACCGGTAAAATCCTGCATCAGTACCCGTGCCGGACGATACTGGATTTCCTGTTCTGAAGTTCGTTTATTTAACCAGCCTGCCAAGGCATAAATATGCTCGGTTTTCACCGTGAGTTGATCTTCGAAACGTAGTAAATTTTCCAGCAAGACTTTTAAGGACTTGGGAAGCCGGGACAGGTCACCTAATTGCACTTGCAATTTGGACAGGTTGAAAATCTGATAGTGTTTTGAACCGACGGTTAATGTTTCTAAGGTATTAAAACTATTGATATCACTATACTTGGCCATCTAGCTTCCCTCCGGCTTGAGCTGTTATTTTTATGATCACAGTCAACTACTTCTTTACTTACTGTATGCTAACTGAGCGGTGGGTTTGTTATTATTTATTATAGGATTGCGCTAGCCAGTTAAATGCAGGGCTGCCAGGGCATTTTTCCAGAGAATTGCCGACAGTTCAAATCTGGCATCAACAACGTTTCTGCCCATCCCCTAAGGACATAAGCTAAATTGACCAGCGTATTACTTTGTTCAGTGTCATCAACGTCGAAGTTTCTCTAATTCTTCGATTAAATCCAACATCATAGCTACAGCAGTAAAACTTGCATCAAAATCACGCTGTAAACGATACGCTTTTTGTGCACGTGCCACATCATCCACTAAAAAATATAAATCTGATGCATTTACACGATTCGGCAAAATATCGTATTCAATCAGTTGCAGAATCCATTCAGGACTTTGACCACAAAGTTGAGCAAAACTATTTAAATCATAATATTGTTGCTCATCTATAACTTCTACCTGTTGGATATCTTCTAAGACCACCTCATAATATTTAACTGTCGTCATAATTTTACTCCTTATGATGATCTCGGCTTAAAGTTTGGAAATGCTGCTGCAAATGCTTCATAAGCTTGTTGTTCTTGTTCGGTTTGCGCAGTTGGTTGCACAATATCGAGGATGAGAAATAAATGCCCTGCATCTTTAGCAGGAATCCCCTGATTTTTTAAACGTAATTGTTGACCTGTTTTGGCATTTTTTGGAATTTGAATATTGAGTTGTTTACCATTGGGTAAGCTTGCCGTAATCGATTGTCCAAGTGCTGCTTCCCATGGACTAATCTTCAGATGATGATAGACATCCGAGTTTTCAACATAAGTTGAATCTGTAGCTTTATATTGAATTTCAATATACAGATCGCCATTCTCACCCCCATGAATACCCGGTTGTCCCTGGCCGGTTAAACGAATTTTTTGCCCTGCTTTCATGCCTTCTGGAATTTTAATTTTTAAGACTTTACGCTGTACTTCTGCTTGCCCGTACGCATTGATAGTTGGAATCTGTAAAGTGACATTTTGCGTTGCGCCATGGAATGCAACATCCAAATCTACTTCTAGAGTCGCGTGTTGATCATCACCTCTATAGGATGCTCGCCCCTGATAACGCTGTTCATTGAAACCACCAAAACCACCACCAAAGCGACCAAACAAGTCTTCAAACCCTGAAAAATCCTGTCCGCCCATATTTGAATAATATTGATGAGCATCCCTACCCTGGCTATTCTGTGGATGGTCTAATTCAAAATCATATTCTGCTTTTTTTTCATCATTACTTAACACATCGTAGGCAATGTTTAACTCTTGCATACGCTCTTCTGCATCAGCTTCTTTACTAATATCAGGATGATATTTTCTGGCAAGTTTACGATAAGCTTTTTTAATTTGCTCAACAGTTGCATCTCGAGATACACCTAATATTTCATAATAATTCTTGGTCATCTCTGCCCTATTGGTGGTTTATATTTTATTCATTATTCATTTTTTTTATAGATAAAAAAACCTTTTAAAGATTTTTGTTGTTATAAATTATTTCTTTTACGAAAATAATAATTATTTAAAAATCATAGCATAACCTTGGTTTTTGTGAAGAAAACTACTAATTCAGAATTACGCATTCACCTCCTTTTCCTGGCTCAACTAAAAAGTGTAGCAACTTGCTACACTTTTTCACTTTTCTGGATCAGCTCTTTTAACAGGCTTTCTAGCTGGGACAGACTTGTTTCATCAATATGGGAAATATTGAGCGAGACCTTAAGCTGCTTCTGGTTAAGTTTGATATTTCCTGCAATCTTACCATCGTATTCGATTTTTCTTACGACTGAGGTGGTCGTCAGTTTTTCCGGGTCCTGACTTAATAATTTTTCCGCATAAGCTGTCACTTTGGTCTGCTCAAGCTTTTTGTCTTTTACTTTCTCCCAGCCTTGAAGCAAGGCAGCTTCCGCCGCAGATAGTTCCTGTATATGATCCGACAAAAATTTTTTAAATGCTGTTGCCGCAGTACGACCCAGTAAGCCAGGATTGAGCTCAAGATCATTTAAAATAACTTGTGGCAACTTTTCATAGGCCAGATATTTGTACATATCTTCGCGGTTCAATCCCAGAGAATTGGCCAAACGCTGCTTGTTTTTCTTTAATTTTTCATCCAATGCGCTCAGGCCAACAAAAACTTCATAATCTGTCAGATCTTGGCGTTTTAGATTTTCCGCCAAAGTTAATAATGAAGCTTCTTCATTATTGGCATCCACAATGATCGCTTCAATCACCGATTTACCCAGTAACTGATGTGCACGCAAGCGTCGCTCGCCTGCAATGAGCTCATATTTCAAGTTATCCAGTTTACGGACAGTAATCGGCTGCAAAAGACCGACTTCTTCAATAGAATCAGCCAGTTCTTTTAATTCCGATTCCTCGAATATTTTGCGCGGCTGGTTTGGACTTCGGCTAATGTCCTCAATTGGAACATTACGCCTAAACTCCTTTAGCTCTTTAATATTATCTTTTTGTGCCTGTTGGTGTTTCTCAGTATTCAGTTTCAATTTCTGAGCTAAAAGCTCTTTGGTGCTTGCCATAACGACCTCAATTTATACTTTAGCTACAATTTCAGTGGCTAGGCTTTCAAAAGCCTTACGTACTTTTGAATTTTTTTCTACTTTGAGTAAGGGTTGCTGCAAAATTGCTGCCTGATTGACCTTAGTACTTTGAGGGATCGTAGTTTCTAAAATTTTACCAACCTGTTTTAATGCCTCATCCCGAATCAGTTTACATACATTTTGGCGCTCATCATGCTTAATCAGCAAGGCGCCTAAGAGCGCCAAGTCTGGATTAATACGCTTGATCTTTTCCAGATGATTTAAAAGATCTGTAACCCCGTACAAGCCATATTGTGATCCAGATTCGATCGGGATAATGACATGGGTTGAAGATGCCAGTGCATTACTGGTTAAAAGTTTCAAGCTTGGTGGGCAGTCAATCAGTATGAAGTCATAAAGGTCTTTTAAGAGTTCTAGCTTGATATTAAGTTCTTCAGAAGGACGTGGTGCTTCTTCTTTCAGCTGGTCTTCTGTTTTTCCTAAATTTAATGATCCGTAAATTAATGATACTTTTTCGAAGTTCGTTTCTTCTTGTAATGCATCAGCTAATAATGAAATATCACCGACCAATAATTCTGCTGTGGTGACAGAAATTTCACTTGGATGCTGAATCCCAATATGTAAACTTGCGTTTGCCTGAGGATCTAAATCAATCACTAGAACTTTATTGCCCAAGTTGGCAAGTTCTGAGGCTAGGTGTACAACAGTCGTTGTTTTGCCACATCCGCCTTTATGGTTAGCAACAGTAATAATTTTTGCAGACATGCGTGTCAGATGCTTCCGTATTTGAATGTCTAGTAATATAAATAACTTTCGTTCATCTTACTATAGTTTTTAAATTTA
Source organism: Acinetobacter sp. YWS30-1 (assembly GCF_033558715.1). Taxonomy (NCBI): domain Bacteria; kingdom Pseudomonadati; phylum Pseudomonadota; class Gammaproteobacteria; order Moraxellales; family Moraxellaceae; genus Acinetobacter; species Acinetobacter sp. YWS30-1. The sequence continues at coordinate 92,581 of NZ_CP114607.1, forward strand.
TAAATCCTGTTTGTTCAGATGTAAAACAGCTTAAAAAATAAATCTTTAACTAAGCTAGCTCAATTAATAATTAGAATAATTAGTTATTTAGCTAATTAATAATTAGGAGCATATTTTTGGTATATAAAACAAATGCTTGTGGTTTTAAAAGTGGAAGGTTTGTCACCGTAAAGTGGAAGGTTTGTCACTGTAAGGTGGAAGGTTTGTCACCGTAAAGTGGAAGGTTTGTCACCGTAAAGTGGAAGGTTTGTCACCGTAAAGTGGAAGGTTTGTCACTATGGTGGAAGGTTTGTCACTGCTATTTTTTAAAATGCTATTTTTATTTAAAAATAATTTATAAAACAAATATTTAAGATGTTAATAAAGTCTCATAACTAAGCTTTAAAGGTGGAGAGGTTGTCACTGTATATTCTTGACCTGTGGATAATCTGTTTTTATTGGATATTTCCTGATGATTATATGTGCAGTTATACCTTTGAAATCTAACTGAAAGGTGGAAGCCTTGTCACATCAGGGTTTCTATCTGACTTAACCTACCTGAATCTGGATGAAAAAAAGTAAAAATAGGCATTCTGGACTGTAATCTTGCGGCTAAAGGTGGAAGATCTGTCACTATAGAGTGGAAATATTATATTTAATTCCACTTTAAAAACAAAAAAACGGCTAAAAGGCTTTTTTCTGATGACAAACCTTCCACTTTTAGAATCTCGTGGTGAAAGTCTTGAAAGTTTTTCCACTTTTGTATATAAAAACTAAGTCAAATTATAAATATCACGGTTATGACAGAATCTGAACCATTGCAAGAAGAATCGAATTATATTCCTTACTGTATAGGCAACATTCGCCATAATGGTGTTGTCAGTACCAGTAACCGTTTAATTCGCCCAATCGAGTTATCAGCCAATGAATATAAGGCGCTTCTATATGCAATGGCAGTTGCGAATTATAGTGAGAAAAATAGGATAAATGGTGAAATCACCGAACAAACCTATATTTATTTGTATAAGGATGATCTAGCAGATTTACTAGGATTGAATAAACGCAATTCAATTAATGTTGCAATAGACCGGATCTATAAAGAACTTTCATCTCGGGTAGCTCATTTTATTATTGAGGAGCCTGCTGATGATAAGAAGAGAAAAACGAAAAAAGTGCATTCTGTTGTTCCCATCATCCGTGAATTAAGATGGGAAGATGACTCTAAAAATGCAATTCAGATCCGTTTTACCAGTGAAGTATTACCGTATTTTACTCAACTAGCTGGGGGAAATTTTACTACCTATCAGCTAAAACATCTTTTCGCCCTTGATTCTGTTGCCAGTATGAGTCTTTATACGTATTTCATTAAAAACGAATTCAAGTATGCCAACCAGAAGAGTTATGAAGTTCCATTACTTTTAGAAAATTTGAAAGCACTGATTGATATTAATGAAACAAAATATGATCGTTGGGTAGATTTCAGGCGCTATGTATTAGACAAAATAGTGGCAGAAATTAACGAAAATACAGATCTACAATTAGAGTATGAAACTGTTAAGAAAGGCCGTCCAATTGTGGGTGTGAATTTTAAACTGCATCATCGGATTGCTGATAAAGCACCGGATGAAATAGCAGTAATTGAAAAAATCTATCTTGATGTTCCATTTGAAGACAATGCATTCGTAAAAGAGTTAGGTGCTAAATTCGATATGAATGTACGTTCCTGGTATATTTTTAATAATGATGAAAATTATCAGCAGTTCAAGAAGTGGTTTAAAAAAGTAGGGTGTCTCACTGACTCTCAAGCAAATATTGTCATTAATGACACTTTATTCCAAATGGATTTTGCTGAAATTGGTATAGGGCTGAATGACTTTAAACGAAACATGAAGCATAAACTTAAAAATAATCCGGAATTCGTTCAAAGTATTCGTGAAAGACTGAATGATATTTTTGGTAAAGACCTTATTTAGAAAAAAGTGTAGCAACTTGCTACACTTTTGGAGATATATGTTCTTAAAAAATACAAGTGGTAAGGACTATAGAAGAAAAATGGCTCTATTGCATATAGGCTTTAGAGATAGATCCTTCCTAAGTTAGGTGTTTAGTCCCAGATTTTAATGGTGCAATATTCTCAGATAAATGGAAGGAAGCACTATGGGACAAGTTCTACACAGCAGCGCCACAACGACACAGACAGTGCGTCGAGCAATACAAAATAGTCAAGAGAGCTTAAGAACGCTAGCCAAGCGTTACAGCATCAATCAAAAGACCGTCGCAAAATGGAAGAAACGTACTTCTGAACCGTATCGGGTTTGTCGGAGACTTTTTTATTTAAGTTAGGCCACCTGACCTAACGGGTTAATCTTATCATAGTACATTGCTTCAAACTCAAAAGGCGATACATAACCCAGTGCACTGTGTACACGCTTTTTATTGAACCAATCTACCCAGTTTAGTGTCGCAAGTTGTACATCTGCTAACCCTTGTCAATCTGCTTTTAAATATTCAATCACCTCTGTTTTGTATAAGCCATTCACCGTTTCAGCCAGAGCATTATCGTATGAATCACCAGTCGTACCGAATGATGCTCGTAAATTTGCAGCTTCTAAACGATTGGTATAGCGAATAGAAAGATATTGAACACCTCTATCGGAATGATGAATCACATTCTTTGGCATGCCTCGATCGTGCAATGCTTGCTCTAATGCATCGAGCACTATATCTGTATTCATCCGTGTAGATACTTTCCATCCAACAATTGCTCGTGAGAACACATCAATAATAAAGGCGGTATAGACCCAGCCTGAATGAGTTTGAATATAGGTAAAGTCAGCAACCCACAAGTGATTAGGCTGATCAGCTCTAAAATTACGTTTCACTAAATCATCTGCTCTTTTTTGATCATCTCGGCTACGGGTGGTTTGTTTATTCTTACCACGCCAAACACCTTGTATACCTAGCTTCTGCATCAATCGAGCAACTGTACAACGTGCAATAACATAACCTTCACGTTTCAATTGTTGCCAGACCTTACGCACACCATATCGACCTGAACTTTCCTTCCAAATTCGTTGAATTTGTTCAGCATGATGCTCATCATGTAGATCTCGTTTCGCTCGATGTTCTGGATTGTCAGCGAGATCTAAAGTTCGGTAATAGGTTGAAGCTGCGATCGGTAAAATCCTACAAATCGCATCAACACCATATAAGTCTTTATTGTTATGGATGAAATCCACCATTATTTGTGTGGGCGGTCGAGCTCCGCCTGGGCGAAAAAAGCGGCTGCTTTACGTAGAATTTCATTGGCACGCTTTACTTCTTTAATTTCACGTTCCATTTGCTTCATTTTTTCTTGATCAGATATCTGTTGTACTTTAATAGGATTTTGCTGATCTAAATGCTTTTGATGCCAGGCACGAAGTGTTTCAGGAGTACAACCAATCTTAGGCGCAATTGCTGTGATTGCAGCCCAAGTAGAAGGATAATCTTTTTCAGATTCAATCAATAATTGAACCGCTCTTTCTCTGATTTCAGGGGTATATTTTAATTTTGTCATCGCACCTTGCGAAGCAGTGCTTCTCACTCAGAATATTGACTCTCCGACAAACCCGGTACGGTTCAATGGGTGGTGGTCCCTAAACGTGCAGCAACTTCAGCTACACTATGACCTTTCTCAGTAACTTGCTTTACTGCTTCAATTTTGAATTCTTCAGGGGTATATTTGGGTTCTTTCATCGGAACACTACAATTTATACCAGAATGACAACCTCGATAACTAAGAGCATGATCACCAATAAACTGACGCTTGCAGTTTTTGCATTGATAGTTTTGCTTGCCATATATTTTGAGGCCATTTTTCTTTACACCCTCACTTAGACAGGTTGGACATTTGATTTCTAGTGTTATTTGCATCTCACTATCTTATCAAAAGCCAACCTGTTTTTTTCAGCATACTTTTTGAAACACCACCGAAGATGATTAGGTTGTTATCTTGCTGAATACCGTTGGAAAACGAGCTGATAGCATAGTTTATGACGAAGCGAAAAAGCGAATTAAAGACTAAAATGAGAGGTATAAGCTCGCATTTTTGCATTCATATAATCACCACTATGTTGAATGTAGCTAAATTCCTTAATACGACAGAACCAAACTATACAAGCAGATGAACCAGAAAAGGACCTACCAAAACCATAAAAATACCAGCAAGTACCATTGTTAAGCTGGCAATCACCCCTTCTTCTTTATCACGACTATAGGCTTTAGTCGTTCCAAATCCATGTGCTGCGTTGCCCAAAGATGCACCCATGACAAAATGAGATTTTAACGGTAAGGCGCCTAGCACAATATCACCAATGATCATACCTATAACACCAGTAATCATGGTAAACAAAATAACCAGTTCGACAGAGCCACCTATATGACTGCTCAACTCCATTGCAAAAGGTGTCGAAATGGAACGCGCCATTAAGCTGTAGGTTGTTGACTGATCAAAATTAAACAGCTTAGCCAAATAAAATGAACTGATCATTCCTGCTAGCATCCCCATCACCACGCCCATACTGATAGAAAGTAGATGTGTTTTGATTATTTCACGGTATTCATAAATTGGAATGGCAAAGGCGACTGTTGCAGGGCCTAACATCCAGACAATCCATTGGTTATCTTGCATATACGTATCATAGGATATATTCAAAGATAAGATTAAAATAATCAGAAGGATAGGGGGTAGTATCGCTGGTGATAAAATCAGATAAGGATATTTTTGATGGATTTTTTTTACGACAGTATAAAAAAGTAAAGTTGAAATCAGACAAACAATGGCGATTAAAGTCATGATTATTTTCCATCCTGATCTATATTACGCAGAGATTGGGAGCGATTATTCTTGATTTTATTTTCAAACTGAAAGCCAAGATGTACACTATATGCTGTAACCACCATGACACAAATGGTGCCCAGAATAACAGCAAAGATTAATTGCCAGCCTTCTGTTAAAAAAAGATGTTTATATTTAATTAGTCCAACAAAACAGGGAATAAAGAATAAAACCAATTCACCCAAAATAAAATCGGAGCCACTCTTGATCCATTCAAGTTTAAAAAATCCAGTCAATAAACCTGTTAAAACAATAAAAAGCCCGATCACTGCACCAGATACTGGAAGTTTAAATAAGGATTGAAGTATGCTGCCAATCCACCAGAAAGCAAGTAATAAACTGATTTGAAAAATGATTTTACTGATATATTTGAATCGGGTCGGATGTTCGATTTGTACAGGCATTAATATCACAGCTTGATTTTGAAGATAAGGTAATTTTATATGCTGTACATATGCGAAATAATGAATAATTTTATAAATATTATTCTATATTGGAATAATTTATGGATCTAAAATCACTTAAAATTTTTGTTGAAACTGTTAATAGCCAGAGTTTTAGTTTAGCTGCAGTACGCTTGTTTATGACGCAACCGACTTTAAGCAAGATCATTAAAAGCTTAGAAGAAGAGTTGGGAACAGCACTATTTAAAAAAGGTGAAGCAGGAAGAAAACGTGAAGTCGTACTGACTTATACAGGTGAACTGATTTATCAGCATGCATTAAACATACTGTCAGAACATGAAAAAATATATAACACGATTGAGCAAGTTAAGTTACTTAAAAAGGGTAAACTGACTTTAGGTTTACCACCATTAGGTTCTGTCTTATTTAGTTCACTTATTGCCTTATTTCATAAGCAACATCCGGATATACAGCTTAGTTTTTTAGAGGTAGGCTCAAATAGTATTGAGGAAGCAATTGCAGATAAACGTATTGATGTTGGTATTTTACTTGGTAATTTTCGACCGACTTTTGCGTCAATCCCAGTTGTTGATTCAGCAATGTGCTTACTATCCATAAAAGATTCACAGTGGAGAAATAGGAAAACTGTAAATTTGGTCGAATTAAAAGAAGAATCCTTTCTATTATTTTCTGATACCTTTACTTTGAATAGTATGATTATTAAAGCAGCAAATACAGTAGGTTTTGAACCTAAAGTTGTCTGTAAAAGCAGTCAATGGGACTTTATTGCAAAAATGGTTGAATCAAATATGGGAATCGCATTACTTCCTCAAATATATTGCCAGCAATTAGATCAGGAAAAATTCAACACTGCCGTATTGGAAAATCCAGGTTTAAATTGGACTTTAAGTATGGCCTGGAATACGACTATAGCAATGAGTCCTGCAACTAGAGCATGGCTAAATATTGTAAAAGATCATAAACAGAAAATTCACTTTTAATTCAATGCTTTTACAACCAGTTTTTGATTGTCGTTACAATCAGTTTTGGCTGTTTAATTCATCGGTTCTATCGCATTAAGGAATTTAGGTCCATTTAACTTATGTTTACCTAAAATCTAGTTTATAAATTATTTTTACAATATATTTATTAATTTCAATATTTTGAAAAAAAATAATAGAAATTTATAAAAAATTAGTTCATGAACTTATAAGATTTTTAAGAGCATTTATATGAATGACTAAGTACTGTGAAAAAAGAGAACTAGATGACGTTTAGATAAAATTTTCAATCAAATAATCTTATTGTTGTTATTTCTAGTCACATAGTCTATTTTTATTATATGAATTATTCTTCCTCACCCAAAAGACCACGTGGTCGACCAACCAAACACGGTTGTAACTATGCAGACACTAGAGAAGTTTTAATCCACCGAGGTATCGAGTTACTGACCGAACGTGGAATGAATGCTATGAGCTTGGACGATCTCATGAAATCAGTCCAAGTTCCTAAAGGGTCTTTCTACCATTATTTTGTAAATAAAGAGGCTTTTATTTTAGAAGTCTTAGATGCTTATGAACTTTATTTTGTGAAGCGATTGAATAAGTTTTTAAGTCAAACTGATCTTTCCCCACTAGAAAAGCTGCAAAATTTTGTAAAAGATGCGGGTGAAAAAATGCAAAAATATGATTTTAAACGAGGTTGTATTTTAGGTAACTTAGGACAAGAAGTGTCGTATTTGCCACAAGGAATCATTGCCCGAATCGAAAGTATCTTTAAGGTATGGGAGAAATTAGTTTCTGATTGCCTCCATCAGTCAAATTCACAATATAGCCTAGCTGATTGCGATGAAGCTGCTTATCAGTTTTGGATTGGGTGGGAAGGTGCAGTTCTAAGAGCGCGTTTGGTCAAATCAACAAGTCCCTTAGAAGCATTTTATCGCTTGTTTACTTTAGCTGTAAAAAAACAAAATCACGTAAAAAGTTAATTAAAAAAATAAATGCAGATGTCTGTATTTATTTTTTAATTAATTCTAGACAAGCAGTCTAATTAAATAGAGAGGAAGTTCTATGTACAAAGGTATTGTAATTACTAAAGATGAAGCTGGTTACACATCACAAATTACTGAGATTGCATCAAAGCCTTTACAAGAAGGAGAGGTTAGAGTCGAAGTCAAATATTCAACACTCAATTATAAAGATGCTTTAGCCATTACTGGGCGTTACCAGTGGTGCGTAGTTTTCCTTTGACCCCAGGCATCGATTTTTCGGGTGTTGTGATTGAATCAAAACATCCAGCATGGAAAAAAAGAGATGAAGTTCTACTGAACGGTTGGGGAGTGGGTGAAAAGTATTTTGGAGGGCTAGCCGAGCAAGTCACTGTTTCTGGTGATTGGCTCATACAAAAACCTTCTGCTTTTTCTTTTAAAGATACGATGGTTATTGGTACAGCAGGTTATACCGCAATGTTGTGTGTTATGGCTTTACAAAAACATGGTATTAAACCAAGTGATGGAAAAATTTTAGTGACAGGTGCAAATGGTGGAGTAGGTAGTATTGCCATTATTATTTTGAATCATCTTGGTTATGAGATTACAGCTTCAACTGGTCGACCTCAAGAGTCAGAATATTTAACCTATCTAGGTGCGAGTGAAATTATTGATCGTATTGAATTATCTTCCCCAGGAAAGCCATTAAACAAAGAGGTTTGGGCTGGCGTAATTGATACTGTTGGAAGCCATACTTTAGCCAATGCATGTGCTAGTACAAAATATCGTGGTGCAGTTGCTGCGTGTGGTTTGGCAGGCGGAATGGATTTTCCAGCAACAGTTGCTCCATTTATTCTAAGAGGGATTACCTTATATGGAATTGATAGCGTGATGGCACCAATCGAATTAAGAAAAGAAGCATGGGAACGTTTGGCTACAGAATTAGATCAAACAAAATTAGAAACAGTAACGACTGAAATTCAGTTAACAGATGCTTTAAATATTTCAAATGAAATTTTAGATGGAAAAATTCGAGGTAGAGTTGTTGTACAGATATAGTTCAACAAAATGAGTTGTGGGACTGTTCTAAATTTTGTGTAAGTACTTAATTTTTATTTATCTTATTGAGGATAATAAAAAGAGGTACTTCACATGGATGAAGCTACAATCAAAAGTATGGCAGCTGAATTAGCTAAAGGTTTAAAAACTCCTGAAGATTTAAACCAAATGACAGCCATATTTAAAAATTTCATGATCGAAACCGCTCTGAATACTGAGCTTTCTGAACATTTAGGCTATGAAAAGCATCAACCTAAGAAAGGATCTAATGCACGTAATGGTTTTAGCTCCAAAACAGTTCTAACACAAGATGGGCAGCTTGCTTTAGATATCCCTCGTGATCGTGACGGCTCTTTTAAACCACAGATTATTAAGAAGCATCAAACACGCATTACTAGCATGGATGATCAAATTCTTTCGCTATATGCGAAAGGAATGACAAATAGAGAAATTGTTGCTTTTTTAAAGAAATGTACGATGCCGATGTATCTGCCTCCCTTATTAGTAAGGTGACGGATGCTGTCATTGAACAAGTGACAGAATGGCAAAATAGAACACTCGATAGTCTTTATCCTATTGTCTATTTAGATTGCATTGTTGTTAAGGTTCGTCAGCATTCAACAGTAATCAATAAATCAGTTTATTTAGCATTAGGCATTAACCTGGATGGCCAAAAAGAACTTCTTGGCATGTGGCTTGCTCAAACAGAAGGTTCCAAATTCTGGCTATCAGTCATGACAGAGCTTAAAAATCGAGGAGTGCAAGATATTCTTGTAGCCTGCCTTGCGAAGCAGCGCTTCTCAGGACTAAAGGGCTTTCCTGATGCGATAGCCTCTGTCTACCCTCATACTGATATCCAGCTGTGTATCGTACATGTTGTAAGCAATAGCCTGAGATTTGTGAGCTGGAAGGACTACAAAGTTGTAACAGCAGGATTGAAGGCGATCTATCAGGCAAGTACAGAGGAAAATGCTTTAAAGTCCCAAGATATCTTCTGCGATCAATGGAATCACCAGTATCCAAAAATTGGAGAATCCTGGCGGGCAAATTGGGAAAATATCCGAACGATCTTTAGCTATCCTGCTGAAATACGTCATGCGATTTATACAACAAATGCAATTGAATCATTGAATAGCGTGATCCGCCATTCAACTAAAAAGAGAAAGATCTTCTCTTCTGATGATTCAGTGAAAAAGGTCATTTATTTAGCAACTTCAAATGCTGCTAAAAAATGGACCATGCCAATTCAAAATTGGCGTTTAGCAATGAATTGGTTTACGATTCAGTTCGATGATCGATTAAAAGATCATTTATAAAAAATGAGACTTACACAAAATAATTTACAGGCTCGTAGAAACATGAAGATACATTCTTTTGGTGAACACAATAACATTATTTTATCTAATAATTGTATTGAAGTTCGAGGTGCACGTGAGCATAACCTTAAGGATGTAGATGTTTCTATCCCAAGAAATGCACTTGTTGTATTCTCAGGTGTATCGGGTTCAGGAAAATCATCACTTGCTTTTGGAACTATTTTTGCTGAAGCACAAAGAAGATATTTCGAATCTGTTGCACCTTATGCAAGACGCTTAATAGATCAGGCCGGAGTACCAGATGTTGATGCTATTGATGGTCTACCACCAGCAGTAGCATTGCAACAACAACGTGGTGCAAGTAATACCCGTTCTTCTGTTGGAAGTGTAACAACTTTATCAAATCTCGTGCGAATGATTTATTCGCGTGCTGGTGCATATCCTGCCGATCAGCCAATGTTATATGCCGAGGACTTTTCACCGAACACTCCTCAAGGTGCTTGTCCTACCTGTCATGGTTTAGGTCACATTTATGAAGTTACAGAATCGACAATGGTTCCTGACCCAACACTCAGTATTCGTGAGAGAGCTATCGCATCATGGCCACCTGCTTGGCACGGGCAAAACTTACGCGATATCCTAGTAACCCTAGGGTATGATGTTGATCGACCATGGAAAGATTTACCGCAATCGGATAGAGACTGGATTTTATTTACTGAAGAAACCCCAACAGTTCCTGTCTATGCTGGTTTAAGCCCCGCTGAGACTCAATCTGCACTTAAACGTAAACTAGAACCCAGCTATATGGGCACTTTCACTGGTGCTCGTCGCTATGTCCTTCATACTTTTGCTAATACCCAAAGTACGTTGATGAAAAAACGTGTTTCACGTTTTATGGAAGGAAAAATATGCCCTTCCTGTCATGGTAAACGCCTTAAAGCAGAAGCCTTATCTATTACCTTTGCTGGAGTAGATATTGGTGAGTTTATGCAACTTTCTTTGGATAAGTTAACTTGCCTGCTTGAGCCCATTGTTCTTGGCAATTTCGACGCTCATGATGCTGGAGAAAAGACTAATAATAAAGTAACCCAACTTGATAGATCTGAACGAGCAACAACAGGTAGAGCAGTGCATTCTGTATCTCCAGATGTAAGACGTACGTCAGCACTTTCAGATGAAAAGAAAATTGCTGCCCAGCGTTTAGCAAATGGTGTGATGAGGCGTTTAAATCAATTACGCCAGTTAGGTCTTGGTTATCTAACATTAGATAGAGCCACACCGACTCTTTCAGCGGGAGAGTTACAACGTTTGCGGTTAGCAACACAATTAAGTTCTATGCTATTTGGTGTAGTTTATGTACTGGATGAACCATCTGCGGGATTACATCCTTCAGATAGTCAGTCATTATATGATTCTCTCGATAAATTAAGAGACGCTGGAAACTCCGTATTTGTTGTAGAGCATGATTTAGAGCTCATGCGTCGTGCTCAATGGTTAGTGGATGTTGGACCAGATGCAGGAGAGCAAGGTGGTAATATTTTATATAGTGGAGTACCTCAGGGTTTAAGTGAGATTTCAGCTTCACGTACTGCAAGTTATTTATTTAATAAAATCCCAGTTACTCAAAGTTATGGACGTACACCCTCTGGTTGGCTTGAACTTAACAATATTTACCGACATAACCTGCATAATATTGATGCTCGTATACCTCTTAGTGTACTTACAGCAGTTACAGGTATTTCAGGTTCAGGTAAATCTAGTCTCGTTTCTCAAGCTTTACCCGAGTTAATACTTTCATATTTAGGCAATGAATCTGAAACTGAAAACAATAATGAAAATAATCCTTTAAATGAAGGAATGTTGGTTACCGAGGTTACACAGGGTTCTCTAGCTGGTGATGTGGAGGCTATACAGCGTCTGGTACAAGTTGATCAAAAACCAATTGGCCGTACTCCACGTTCTAATCTGGCAACTTATACGGGTTTATTTGATCATGTTAGAAAGTTATTTGCTGGGACTCCTGAAGCTCGCCAAGCTCATTATGATGCTGGACGTTTTTCGTTTAATGTGGCTAAAGGGCGATGTGAAACTTGTGAAGGTGAAGGCTTTGTCAGTGTAGAATTATTGTTTATGCCAAGTGTATATGCCCCTTGTCCGACATGTCATGGTGCTCGATATAATGATGACACTCTGAAAATTCGCTGGAATGGACGTAATATTGCTGAAGTATTAGGAATGACCGTCAATGAAGCACGTGATTTTTTTGATGGAGAGGTCTCGATTGCTCGTTCACTACAATTATTAAAGGAAATTGGCCTTGGTTATTTACGTTTAGGGCAACCAGCGACTGAACTATCTGGTGGAGAAGCGCAACGTATTAAATTGGCGACCGAGCTGCAACGCAATCAGCGTGGAAATACACTGTATATACTTGATGAGCCAACTACAGGTTTGCATCCATCAGATGTAGATCGATTGTTAGTTCAATTGCAGCGATTAGTCGATGCGGGTAATACCGTGGTTATGATTGAGCATGATATGCGTGCCGTTGCACAAGCAGATTGGGTGATTGATGTGGGACCAGGTGCTGGAAATGCTGGTGGGAATATTGTTGTGGCAGGAACACCAAAACAAATAACAGAAAATCAAGATAGCCGTACTGCTCCATATTTAGTTAATGAGTTAGTGAGTCGTGATACTAAACGTTGATATTGCGAGTGGGTAGAATAAAACCTTAAATTAAAAGCCTGTAAAATTAATTAGATATTTTTCGTTTTAGGTGGTGTGTGAGCATGAAATCTAAAAGTTTTTTTCAACTAAGGGCTTTGTTGCACAAACCTATCTGTAACGGCTTTTTCAGCGATATAATTTTCAAATGAAGAAGCCTACACACAAAATCTACCGCACAACCAATTGGCCCGCATATAACCGAGCACTCATGAGTCGCGGAAATATTGCCATTTGGTTTGATCCTGCTACGCAATGGTATGCGCCATCAAAAGGCAAACAAGGACGAAATCAAACCTACTCCGACGCAGCTATCCAATGCTGCTTAATGATTAAATCCTTATTCCGCCTATCTTTAAATATGGTCACTGGCTTTGTGCAAAGTCTGATTAAACTTTGATTTAGTATAAAAACAAAGTTAGTAAATAAATCATATAAATCAAATACTTTTTTATTAAATATAAAATCTATTTGAATTAATTTTGTTAATTTTGGGACTGTGTTATTCTATTATTGTAACGCTAAAAATAATTTACCTGTGCAGAAAAAAATGATGACACCATTGCTCATTGATGCATTAACAATATCTGAAGGTAGGTTTGAAAAACCATGCCCAGTTTTAGTTTTGAAAATGATGTTACTCAATGAGGAAATGAGCACTGAGTCTTCAAAAAAAATTAAAAATCAAGCCTTACTACTGCTCGCGATATATCGTAAGTTACTGCTTGCTGTCGATAGGGATGTATGTAAGGTAAAAACTCTAAAGGATAGTGTGAAAAGAAGGCACTGGGGTAAAGTGGATAAAGCACAGGACAAGATGGTGGTTGCAGGCCAACTTCGACTAAAGAGTTTAGATCCAGAAGAAATGATTTTATTTTTAAATACACAGCATTTTTTGAAAAAGCTGCCGATTTCCTTTGTTCAAGAATTGGTTAATTGGGCATCACCGGTGGTGAGTGGTAATTTTTTAATCGAAAATGTTTTAGCTGGTTATATCGCCCAGAAGCTTTTGCCATTAGAAAGAATTAAAGTGAAAGAGCTTGGAAAATCTGTGCAACCATATTTTCATTTAGCTGACTTTTTTGTATTTTTACCTCAATTGGAGGAACTTTATCAAAAACATCAGCAGCAAATTGTTTGTGCGGCACCAACTGCAGAAGTTGCTTTAGCCTTAACAGACTGGAAGAAGGCATGGGTCTATCGTATTCGGAGTAGTTCATGAATGAGTATTTGGTGCAGCTCCTAAAATGTATTAATCAGAATGAAAATATAGAAAAAGAACAACTGATCCAAGCATTATTTTTGTTGCGTGCACACTATAGCTTAGCTGGCATTGTTGTCATTTGTCAGCGAATCTTCACATTGATTGGGGATGATGAATTATCAGAATTTCGTGATGAGCTTAATACGTTAAAGATCATTAGTAGATTACAGGATTCTGAGAAGAAATATTCACATTTCTTCTCAGAAACAACAGATAGAAATAATATACTTACGCCATTACGCCCCTACACTGGAGACAGTGGTATTTGTGACTTGCTATTGATTAAAGCAGGAATAAGTCAAAATAATGAGAGTTTTAATACGGTAATAAGGTGGTTTTTAGACCAAATCTTTCACTTTCAAAAAAAAGTACATACTCTAGAGCTTTATAGTAGTTATTTAACGGGTGATGGAAGCATAAAGCTGAAAGATCAAAAAGGATCTCGTGTGTACAATGCCTTTTTAGCGATTAGGCTGTTGGGTGATCCAAGTCATGAGGATATTTTAGAACGAGTCAAAGACTTAATCACTCAAAACGGACCGGAACAATGGATTCGTTCAATGTCCGATCGTTCTGAAGATAAACGATTTAAAGAAGTTTTTTATCCATTAAAGCTATTTTTATCCCAAATTTGGGAAAACAATCCTCTAAAAAATAAGAAGAAACGTCCAGAGTTTGTACACTGTATAGGGTTAAAGCACAAAAAATTGATCCTGCAACGATATGGTTCATTAAGTATTGCTATCCAACCTTTAGAGGATGTAGATGAAATTCATCGTGGTCTAGTCTCTGATGTATTTGAGCATGATGAGATTGAAGAAGATGAAACACCATTGGAGCCCTTGTTTAGATTTTTTTTGGCAGAACAATCCGATTTAATTCGAGGGCTTTATGCATCTAAGTCTACTTCTCAACATATTGAAGCTGCAAATGTTGGTTTAGTTTGGACCAAATCGCGATTGTCCTTAAATTCAATTCAAGAAGTATTTAGGCTCTGTCAACCATCTCATACTGATGCCAGCTTAATCTTACGCGCAAAATTAGCTTTAATATTGAGTTTACTCACAGGACGTTCGGTTACTGAATTAACAGCGCCTCGTTTTAGTCGAAATGCAGATCAGAATAATATTGCTATTCAGTATGATCATACTTTATCTGCATATGTATTAAGTGTGTTTGCAGGGACACCGACACTCAAAAAAAAACCAGAACATTCTAAATTTCATGTGCCATGGACCAATGAATTACATTTGGTTTTACCAAGTGAACTCAATGATTTGGTGAGTCAAGTCAAAAATCTTGGGATTACAAGACGTCATATGGCAGTTGAACGTGACGTGAGTGAACTGATTAACCGTTTACCTCAAGAGCTAGAAATCAGCCTCAAAAGCATTCGAGATATTCTTCCACGGTTGTTATATGATCATAGCCAAGGTGATTTAGCTGTCGTTAAAGCAGTGACGAATGCATCAGGTCGAAATTATGATAACTTGATTCATTATGCCTCTTTTGAACAGAGGCAACTTGAGCAATTATGGGCTGATTGTTTAAGAACGATAAAAATTGATATTCCTCAATACATAAACACTTCAAGTGAACGCGTGGGTAGCCCGATTGGAATAAAGATTGTTGAAATACAAAATGAAATTACACGAATAAAAAACAGAATAAATCAGGCTTATGAACAGAAAAATTGGCAGGTGCTCTTTGATAACTTAACCTTGTATACAGCATTATGGATGAATCTTGCAACTGCAGGACGAGGAATTAAGCAACCCTTTCCAAAGTGGATCAGTCAGCAAGGCTGGGCATTGATTCAAGATAAACATCATCAAGATGAATCAACCGATCGTTATGTACCATTGACGCCAGCGTTGATCAAACAGATTCAAGGTTTACGTGGTTTGATGGTAATGCTGGGGGAGCAAGTTGAACCACGTGTTGATTTATCATCTTATGCTATGCAACTTTGTGATCCTCATCAGATTGAAGGTTTAGTTAGAAATTGGGCACGGAAGTTGGTTCGCTCTGATCATAATCAGTTACCTGGACGGTTCAAGGATGCTGGACTTGGGCACTGGATACGGGGGCGTCATCCATGGGATATGTTATCTGTATTTCCTGTATCAGTTTTTAAACAACAGTGGCTTGATGTACAAGAAAACCTGCAAAAACAATTAGGTTTCGAATGTCTTGAAGGTTTTGATTTTTTTAAAATCAAGCATATTCCAACATTTGTTTTAACCCAAGAGACTAAAACAGCTCAAGTAGAGACGAAGCCGAGAATACAATATTCAGAAAATGATGTAAAAGAATGGCTGAAAAACTCAGAGTATAAGTCCTATTGTCCGTTGATCTTTGGGGAAAATCCTGAGCCACAAGTAGCTTTAGAGCTTGGACATGTATTAGCTTCCCATTTAGCTAAAAATACAAACATTGATTTGCCAGAAGCGATCAAGGCATATTGTGCTTATATTCGCGATAAAACGAAAATTCCTTTATTCGTTCAACTTCCTCAAAAAGCTAATCGTACATGGCTGACATCTGAAAATAGTTTTAGTACATGGGGTTATATTGAACAAAACTTACTTGATTTTATTCAGAAGGATTTAGAACATTTACCTGAACATCAAAATTGTGATGTTGAAATAGGACGTTTGCTGGTTGTACTCTCCATGTATTCACAACTGTGCAGAGTGAGCCATTTACAAGCGATGTTGGAGTTTATTGCTTCTGATCAACATATAGTCGCTATGGGGAATAGTCGGCTCGTTGAACTGACAGTGAATAATGATAGATCTGTGACGAAGATACGCCGTACAGTACTGTTAAGTCCTTATGTCTCGACGTTGATTTTAGTAGGCCGACAGTATCTACAGCCCCGATTAAAAGAGATTTTAGCACAGCCAAGAAATCAACAAAGAACGGCTTGGCAAAAGTGTTTTAATACATATTTAAAACAAATAGGGGTTAAGTCAACTCTATCGTTAGCTCAATGGTTGAAAGCTTTACAGCAAAATGTGATGTTAAATAGCACTCCGCTGATTGCAGGTTATATATCAGGCCAAGTCCTGACTGAAGATCTTTCAATAAATGAATTATTACGCTTATTCGAATATGAAAAATTAACCACAAATTTAGATAGCACTGAGCCAGAAAGTGAAATAGAAATAGACGATGAGCAACTCCATTTGTCTGATATTTTAGCGATGATTCAGCAACTAAAAGGTGAATCTAGATCAAGCATTTGGCTTAAACAGCTTGCCAATAATGAAACGAATCACTACTCAGTCAATTTATTAACGTGCTTTGTGCGATGGCTGATTTTACGCTGTGATGCAGAAGAGTTAAGTCTACAGAATCGAAATATGATTCATCTACATTTGGCCATCGTCAGTGCAGGTATATTGGGGTTTTCAGAAGATTTAACAAAAGATAGCCAGATTAATGAAGATGTATTTCAAAAATGGATGGAGTTGACGCAAGAGCATTTTCCACACCGCAAGCATCTCGCTGCGTGGAATCGCTTTAGAGATTTTTTAATTCAGTTAAATGATAATCGTATAAAGTTACACAAGCGTACAGCGCATCAAGCAAGTGCTAAAGTTTTTTCAAAAAATGAAGTGCAGCAGATCGTTCAAATATTACAATCTGTAGAATCTGGGGTGAATGATGCTGCTTTACGTCTAGAGATTCAGCGTCATTTTCGTTTATCTGCAGCGATGGGTGTACGCCGTTCAGAGACACTTCATTTACGGCCCTTAGATATTGATGAGGATATGCTCCGAATTCGTCCTTATGGTGAGCATCAGTTAAAAACACTTGGATCAGAACGTGTTGTTCCGATGAATTTATTAAGTCAGACGATTCAAAATGGATTAAATGATATTTATAAGAATAAAAAATATTCGATATTAATGTCTGATGAGAATAGTGAGCATAGGCCTTTTTTTGCTCAAATATCTCAAATATTAAAGAAAGTCACTGGAGATGTTGATCTCAGCTTACATCATTTAAGACATACGTTTGCAAGTACATATACTTTAAAGTGTTTGCAAACAGTGGTGGATTTTAAAGCGCTCACGATAGAATTGCCATGGCTACAAAATTGGATGCCATCGAATGAGCAATTTAATACGCTAGTAGGCAATGAAGGACAGGTTGGGCAAGGGATTAAGGCGATTAGTCGAGTGCTTGGACATTTACATGAATCGACAACATTAAAGCATTATGTTCATATCTTATTTCTGGCTACTTATGCCTATAGCATGCAACAACAGCAACCCAATTTACATACTGCATTTTTTAAGCGAGTCATGAGTCGGAGTAATTTATTCAGGCATTTCCAAGCGATTCATCAACAGAATGGTAATCTAAAATATGAGTTGAGAGACACCATCGAAAAATATGTACTCAAAAAAAGACAAAGTCAGAGGTGGGTCATCTATGCTCAAAAAAGAGGGAATTCGACTGGAAAAGTAATTAAACACGAATTATTTCAAAAGTTTGAAGATATTGAGCGGTATCTTATTTCTGGGCAGGGGCAGCCACGATTAGATATTGAGTCCTGGAAGAAAGCTTTAATTATGATGGCAAACATTCCGTCAGGTAAACGTGGTTCAAATATAGGAAGACATCCATTATCGACACAAGGAAAGTTAGCACGTTTGCCTGAATTACTCAGTGCTGTAGATTTTAATTCTGCACAAGAGATTTTAGAGCGATTTGATTATTTAGAACAAAACCAATCAGAAACTTATAATTGGTTAATAAAAAAATGGTTGTATGAAAGTAATGTAACAAAAGTATTGATGCATTTTACGGCAGAGGATGAACCTATGCTTTCAATCCTTACAGAACATCAGTTTTTTCCGATAGTGATGAAACATAATAAATATGATTATTTTAGAATTATGTCTCAACAAGCGTCATTAAGCGCCGTGCGATGGGTACTAGCATGGTTGAGTGTACGATATTTGGTGATTAGAGATCATATCAGAATTTAAGTAAATATGACTTACGCACGCTTTATTACATAAAGTTTTGAAAGACAGCGCTACCCTAATTGAGCTAAATTCAAGTGACAATTTGGGTATAAGTGCAGCCAAATTCTGTGAATTTGTTCAAGACAGCTACGTGTGCATAAATATCATTTACCTGACTACATCATACCTTGCATTTAATATGCTGCTAGAAGCCGATAGCATCCTTCCTTGTGCAAATAGCCTAAGCATATATCGTTCAACCTAAGGGGCCTAGGAATCAGCGACTTTGATTTGTTCTTTGCTTTCAATTTGATCCATATGTTATCGATTTATATTTTTTTATTTAAAAATGAATAAAAAAATTCTAATTCGGTTTGACCAAAGAAAAAGATACAAATATGATAATTACATTACAGCAAAATCTGTAATCGGGCGTGGAAACCTGAAAATTACTACAGAAGCATTAAAACCGCTTTAGCGGTTTTTTGTGCTTATTATGCTTAGTTTGCCATTATGGTAGGCCAGGCAGGGCAGTCTATGACTGGCCGTCTTCTGTAGTGCGGTATTTCCACCCCTGTTTGGTCTACCTCCATCTCGTGGAAAAGATGGTTGTAGATAGTTAACTCTAAACTACAGGTACTAAACATGAAGATTTTATTATCTAATCCCCCCATTTCTCTTAGGTCTCTTTTGTTAGCGCTGACTGGATATTGACGGTCATTTAATTCACAGCTTTAACCAAATCGAACTATATACATTTTCAAATTTCGTACTTGAGCGAAAGTAGGAAAGTGTTGCCTGGAGAAAATAAGAAATGGGTTCTACACGACTATTGACCAATATTATTCAGCGTAAAGTCATGTTGCCAGAAGAAATGTCACCTTCAATGCAGCGTGACAATTTTGAAGTGGCACTGACTGATTTTGAAAAGCATCCAATCATCAAATGTTTATTTAAAGCGGATAACCAGCGTTCTACGGAATGTTGGAGCGTGCAAGAAATTGCAAACTTTATTGAAGATTGCACAGAAGATCAAAACATCAATTTATGCATTTTGTATTGGAAAGATATACACGGCAATATTTACATTATTGATGGGGCTCATCGTCTTTCCTGTATTTATGCATGGATCAATAGATATTTTGCGGATGAGCAAGTCCCTCAAGCACCTAATTTCAATGATCAACAAAAACAAGATATTCGTTACCTCCGCAATTATTTAGGAGATCTTGCTGATTTTCAAAAAATTTGTACTGATGCCGAATTTGCAGAAAAAAAATCGAAATTAGGCGATATTAAAATCAGTTTCCGGCAGGTACTGGGGACTCCAGAAGATGCGCGACGGGTATTTCAATCGATTAACTCAGATACTAAACGTCTAGATAAATATGAGGAATATCATCTCAGAAGTCGCGGGAGTGACGCCTATTATGCGATCTATGCCTGTTGTTATATCAATGACAATAAATCTAACTTGGAAGAGCTCCAATATACACGTTTAAATGAGCTGATTGAGTTAGGGGAGAGGATCCATCAGCTCCTTTTTTCGACCATTTTATTAGACAATGAAATGAGTCATGGCAAAAAAATTGGCTTGGTCAATGAGTTGATGAATATCATTGCTGGTGATCAGATTCATAATATTATGAGTCTGAATCAGGGGGAACGCGTTGAAAACCTGATGTCGCATCTGTTGACCATTCTTTGCAGAATAGCGACGCCTGTAAAAAATACTGGGGTTCCGAGTTTGGGCTTTCATCCATACTTATATTTTTATAAGGACCAGCGTTTTCAGATTACTTCTTTTCTTGCATGGTTTTCAATTGTGTATGAAATTCATGAAAGCCGCATGCAGATTCATCATCGAAAGATTAGTTTCAAGGACTTCACCCGGGTACGCCGTAGTATTGAGTTCTTGATCGCCAATTTCCCCGTGGCGACCACCGAAACGGTCGGCAAGTTCGGCAGTGGTATCAAGGGCTATGATCGGCTACAAATTGTCTATAAAGCCTTTATTTGCTTAAGCTTGGAAATGGAGGTTGATTTTGATGATGAGGAATGCCTGAATACCTTTATTCTGTCCATGTCTAAGGCCTTCAAGTACATAAACTTTAACGAGTTTTATGTCGAAAGATTTTTGGGTGGTTATGATGATGCAGTCGTCAAGCATGTGGTGGGATATGTGGAGTCGATTAGTCCAATTTCTCGGTCAAAGCCCAAGGCCTTTTCGGCATTAACCAAGAGTCTGCTTAAGCACAATTTTGTGGTGGGTAATCATAACTTTTGCCTCATTTGTGATGGATTGATCTATCTTGATTCTACTGAATCGGATCATCGGATTGCCAAAGCCGTAGGTGGGCAAGGTGTTCTAGAGAATGGTCTGCTGGTTCATCCCATCTGTAATAGGATGAAATCAGATCTGAGCCTGGAAGAGATTAGAGCGGATTTGTTTGGTGAATTACTGTATTAATCAACAGAGCGATGAGCTCATTTTTGCAGATGTATCAATGATTAATCACATGATTTAACTTTTGATACATTCAGCCGATATGGTTATTTTTAATTCAGTCCAGAATCACAACCAGAAACTAGCTGTAGTTTCTGAATGACCGTCAAGGTCCTTAGTTTCGCCCATAGATTCCCTCTGTGGGCTTTTTTTTGATCAAAAATTGTATAGATGCTCTAAAATAAACCTTTTAGCATTTCATAAGCAATTAGGATTAAGGCTGAGACCATCAGCACAACAAAAATGAGTTCCACTCTGGTTAACATATTAATTCCTTTTACTTTTCACTTAATTTATATAGCAGTTAAGTCGCAGCATCAATGACATAACATGACATGGAAAATAATTAAAAAGACAGAATTTGGATTTTTATCAGATCTACTGTTTGCATACTTCAACAGTAGCTTTGAATGTTTCACTTAAACTTTAAACTTTTTTTAAAATTGAATATTTTTACATCTAGGTTCTAAACTTTGATAGAATTAATTAAAACTTTAGATTTCAAGTGTAAACAATGCGAAGCGCTAATATTCGACGTGATGGCTACTTAAAATTTCTGAATACATGGCAAGACCGTGATGTCATTAAAGTGCTTTCGGGTGTACGTCGCTCTGGAAAATCCACCTTGTTAGCGATGTTTCAACAAGACCTAAAAGCACAGGGTGTACAAGCCGAAAACATCATTGCTATCAATTTCGAATTTATGGAATTTGAAGAACTCACAGATTACCGTAAACTACATGATTATGTACTGTCTAAAGTTGATAAAAGCAAAAAAAACTATGTTTTTTTAGATGAAATACAACATGTTACAAATTTTGAGAAAGTAGTCGACTCTTTATATGTTCGGGATTATATCGATTTATATATTACAGGCTCAAATGCATTCTTTCTAAGTGGAGAACTTGCGACTTTACTTACAGGACGCTATATAGAGCAACACGTTCTACCTCTGTCATTCCAAGAATTTAAACAGTGGCATATTGAAAATAATCCGATCATCCAACAATTATCCAATCGTGATTTGTATGCCATGTATACGCGCAGTAGTTTCCCTTATACGCTTGCCATGACTAGCCAGCAGGAAACTTATGATTACTTGCAAGCGGTCTATGCCAGTGTAATGTTTAAAGATGTTATTCCCCGTTTGAATACGGCCGATATTAACTCTCTCGAGCGTGTCGCAAGATATTTAGCAAGCGTGACAGGCTCACCCATTTCCATCAATAAAATTAAAAATACCTTTGTTTCAAGTGGGGTTAAGATTTCATTTGAAACAGTAAAACGCTATATTCAGGGCTTACAGGACAGTTTGCTATTTTATAGTGCCGCACAGTTTAAAGTACGCGGGCGTGAGTTATTACAATCCTCTGAAAAATACTATTTAGTTGATGTCGGATTGCGCCGGATTATGTTGCCTGATGCTAATGCTGATCAAGGTCATATCCTAGAAAATGTGATTTATCTTGAGCTTGTCAGACGAGGTTATACGGTCTATGTAGGGCGGGTTGATGAATATGAAATTGATTTTGTTGCTGTCGATACTTTACAGAATTTAACTTATTATCAGGTGGCATTAGAAACGCTCAATGAGGAGACACTCAGCCGAGAGTTACGTCCATTACAGAAAATTTCTGATTCGTATCCCAAGTATTTGCTTACCTTAGACACGATAGGGGCTGAAGCAAATTATAATGGTATTGTAAAAATGAGTGCTCTCGATTGGTTGCTATCTGAAAATAAGTAAAGTTGAGGGTAGACATGAATACTCTTATTTATTGATTAAAACTCAAAGACTTTTCAGCATCATCCAAGAATGTATTCAAGCATAATTTCTGCTCCAATTGTGAACCGTACCGGGTTTGTCGGAGACCACTATTCTTTCAATATTTCATGAATTTAGTTAGATTCTTTACCTAATCCCAATTCTAGATAACTTACTTTTTATAAGCTTGTTTATAAAAGTAAGAAGTGTTATTTTTATATGTAAAAATAGGGTATACCCTAAAGTTACAATCTGAAAGTTCATGAAATTATGTATCATTTAAATGATTTTTAATCATAAATAACATGTAACTTTAGTATTAAAGATTTATAATTTACGAAATTGTTCATTTTTATCCAATTGGGGCGTGAAAAATTGAAAGGCCAAAAAGTAGGGTATATCCGGGTAAGTTCTGTCGAGCAAAACACTGGACGTCAACTTGAGGGAATTGAAGTCGACCGGATTTTTGTTGACCGTGCTTCAGGTAAAAATACTGACCGACCTAAATTTCAGGAAATGTTGAACTATGTCCGGGAAGGGGACAGGGTGATTGTACATTCCATGGATCGTTTTGCGCGAAGCCTGAAAGATTTGGTCACTGAAGTAGATAAACTGGTCAAACGAGGGATTGCCATCCAGTTTGTAAAAGAAAATATTACTTTTACGGCCGAATCCACCCCGATGGATAATTTGATGCTGCAATTGATGGGTGCTTTTGCACAGTTCGAACGTGAGATAATTTTAGAGCGGCAAAAGGAAGGAATAAAACTCGCCTCTGCTCAGGGGAAGTACAAAGGTCGGGTGCATAAACTAAAGCCTGACCAAGCTGAAGCTTTACGACAAGCATGGAGGGAAGGGAAGTATCCATCAAAAATGGCATTAGGAAAAGCTTTTGGGATTAGTCGTCAGGCGGTATACCGATATTTACAAGTTAGTGAATAGCTTATTGGGATTGGCAACTAAATTTAGTTTAACTTGGCTTTGTTGCACAAAGCTATTCTTGAAGGCTTCTTCAGCAATATAATTTCCAGATGAAGAAGCCTGCACCTAAAATCTACCGTACAACCAATTGGTCCTCGTATAACCAAGCTTTAATCAAGCGAGGAAATATTTCAATCTGGTTTGATCCTAAGACCCAATGGTATGCACAACCACAAGGCAAGCACGGACGAAATCAAACTTATTCCGATACAGCGATTCAATGCTGTTTAATGATCAAATCTCTATTCCGTCTTTCTTTACGTATGGTCACTGGCTTTGCTCAAAGCCTGATTAAACTCTGTGGCTTGAATTGGACAGCACCAGATTACTCCACCCTCTGTAGACGACAAAAGCATATTGATATTGCGATAAGCTATCAGAAAAGTCGTGATGGGTTACACCTACTCGCCGACTCTACGGGTTTAAAATTTTTAGGTGAAGGCGAATGGAAGCGTAAGAAACATCAGCCTGAATACCGTCGGCAATGGCGTAAACTGCATATTGGTATAGATGCTGAAACACTGCAAATACGTGCCGTTCAGCTTACGACAAATAATGTCAGTGATTCACAAGTACTAAGTGATTTACTTGATCAAATCCCACCAGATGAGCGAATAGATTCTGTCTATACCGATGGGGCGTACGACACGAAGTGCTGCAGACAAGTGATTTCAGATCGTCAAGCACATGCAGTAATTCCACCCAGAAAGAATGCCAAGCCCTGGAAAGATTCTAAAATCAGTTCAATAGAACGAAATGAGTTACTTCAAACAGTTAAACATTTGGGCAGAACCCTATGGAAAAAATGGTCGGGTTATCACCGTCGCAGTTTGGTGGAAACCAAGATGCATTGCATCAAATTATTAGGAGATAAGCTGACGGCAAGACATTTTCAAAGTCAGGTCAATGAAATTCATGCGCGTGTGGCAGTTCTGAATAGATTTACGGAATTAGGTAGACCTCACACCCAAGTTGTCACTTAAATTTGAATGGATTGGGGAAAACTCAGCTTTTGAATGTTTATGCAACAAAGCCGTTCTAGGATGATACTGTATTGTTCATCTACATTTTCTCAGAATTTTGAACACCCTCCATTAATTGACTAAGATGGCGATTCAACTAAACTGAAAGTGCTGTTCGCAATACCACTAAGGGTATCAGCGAGAACAGCAAGTATTTCTATTCAGTAAAGGAAGGAGTCCGTAATGGCTAAAAAGACAATTGCGAAATTTGATATCTCGGTAACCGCACCAGAGGGTTTTGAACATGAGCCTGACGCAACAGGCGGTTTTTGGTGCCATAAACCGCTTAACACTTTGCCACCGGGGGATTTTATATCGCCCTATTCGCGTCATAAAACCTTACCAACTCCAGGAGTCGAAAAGCGTAAAGCGTGGATAATTGGTGGTGGTATCGGGGGGCTTGCCGCGGCATTTTATTTAATTCGCGATGGTCATATGCCCGCCGAAAATATCACTATTTTAGAAGAAATGAGTGTAGAAGGCGGCTCTATGGATGGTGCGGGTAACCTCGAAGACGGTTACATCATTCGCGGTGGTCGTGAAATGAACTGGAACTACGACACCCTCTGGGATCTATTCCAGGACATTCCCGCCCTTGAACTTCCCGAAGAGTATTCTGTTCTCGATGAATACCGAATGATAAACGACAACGACCCAAATTACTCTAAGGCCCGTTTAATTAACAAGTCCGGCGAGATCCTTGACTCAGAAGACATGGGGCTGAGTAAATCTCAGCAATGGGAACTTATCCGCTTAATGCTGAAACGCAAGGAAGAGTTAGACGACATAAGCATTGAGGAATATTTCAGTGAAGGCTTTTTACAAAGCAACTTCTGGTTTTTATTCCGTACTATGTTTGCTTTTAAAAACTGCCACAGCGTGTTGGAAACCAAGCTCTATTTGCATCGTTTTCTGGACTCAATTGACGGCTTTGGTGACATGTCTGTTCTGCTTTTCCCTAAATACAATCAGTACGACACCTTTATAAAGCCACTGACCAATTTTCTGCGTGAAAAAGGAGTGAAATTTACCTTTGAAGCCAGAGTAGATGACCTTGATATGAGCATTACCGGAGACAACAAGACGGTAACCGGAATTCAGGCCGTTGTTAAAGGTGAAGAGCAATATATTGAAGTTGGCAAGAATGATTTAGTGTTCGCCCTCACCGGATCAATGACTGAACAGACGGCTTATGCCGGTATGGATGATGCCCCGGAGCTTAACTGTGAAAGGCATGACCCGGGTAGCGAAAGTGGCTGGAACTTATGGAAGAACCTCGCCAAGAAGTCTCCCGTTTTCGGTAAGCCAGAAAAATTTTATGGTGACGTAGACAAGTCTATATGGGAGTCGGCCACCCTTACCTGCAAGCCCTCACCCCTTGTCGATAAACTGAAAACCTTATCAGTAAACGACCCATACTCCGGTCGAACCGTAACCGGCGGCATAGTGACTTTTACTGACTCCAACTGGCTGTTAAGTGTTACCTGTAATCGCCAACCCCACTTCCCCGACCAGCCAGATGACACATTGGTGTTGTGGGTTTATGGCCTGTTGATGGATAAGCAAGGCAACCGTGTAAACAAAACCATGCCAGAATGCACCGGTAAAGAAATTCTGACCGAGCTTTGCCATCATCTGGGTATTGAAGACCAGTTAGATGAGGTTATAGCCAACACCAAAATACGCATTGCGCTTATGCCTTATATTACAGCTCAGTTTATGCCCAGAGCTGCAGGCGACAGGCCCAGAGTAGTTCCTGAAGGCTGCACGAATTTAGGCTTAGTGGGACAATTTGTAGAAACTCGCAATGACATAATATTCACCATGGAAGCCTCTATTCGCACCGCCCGTATTGGTGTGTATAAACTGCTGAATATTCCCAAACAGGTGCCTGATATAAGCCCGACACAATACGACATTCGTAACATCATAAAAGGTGCCAGAGCGCTCAATAGCAATAAGCCTTTTATTGGCGAGCGTATGCTGCACCGCTTACTCGACAAAACCTACTTTGCCCACATACTGCCGCCGCTGCCCGAACCGGAGGAGAAAAAGCAAACGCACTTCGAAGAAGAGCTAAGGGAACTGCTTGGTAAAGGCGGTGACTCAATACATAAATTCTCAAGCTGGGTTAACTCGCTGAGGGAGAATTTTTCGAGCAAAGATAAATAGCGGGTTAGGTTTTGTTTTTTGCACAAAAAAGCCGCTCGAATGAGCGGCTTCTTATATGGAATTGGTGGAGCTGGGCACTGTTGCAAATAGAGATTTGAGTCGATGAAGTTCCCTTTAAAAAGTGCTTAGAGACCGAAAACCCTGTTGATTAGACACACTTCACCCTGAGGCTGACCATAATAAAATGACGATGCTTGTCCTTTACGTAGTGCACGCATGACTTCAATACCTTTAATTGTGGCATAAGCCGTCTTCATAGATTTGAATCCTAATGTGGCCCTGATGATCCGCTTTAACTTACCATGATCACATTCAATGACATTATTTTTATACTTAATCTGCCTGTGCTCAAGGTCTGGTGGACATTTTCCTTCTCGCTTTAATCGTGATAAAGCATGGCCATAGGTCGCTGCTTTATCTGTATTGATGACCCGTGGAATTTGCCATTTTTTCACCGTATTGAATATCTTTCCTAGAAAACTATAGGCTGATTTACTGTTCCGCCTAGCGGAAAGGTAAAAGTCAATCGTATGACCACGTTGATCAACTGCACGATACAGATAAGACCATCGTCCATTCACTTTTACATAGGTTTCATCAATATGCCACGAGCTCAGATCTGTAGGATTACGCCAATACCAGCGTAAACGTTTTTCTATTTCAGGAGCATAACGTTGAACCCAACGGTAAATAGTCGTGTGATCAACATTCACACCCCGTTCGGCCAGCATTTCCTGCAGTTCACGATAGCTAATGCCATATTTACAATACCAGCGCACAGCCCAAAGAATGATTTCGCCCTGAAAATGCCGACCATGGAAAGGATTCATATGCTGCACCTTTAGCTAAAACAGTCTTCAGCTTACCATTCGTGGTTATTTGCAACAGTGCCAATCCATTTGGATACAAGATTTGTATTCAATCCATGTTGCAAAGCGACTGAAGCAATTGAAACGTCCGGTGCTTTACAAGCCTGAACGATTTGCTGTTTAAATTCAGCACTGTATGTTCTTCGTTTTTTCGCAAGAGATGTAATGGATGTCTGGTTATTTGTAGTCATAAATTTAAGTCCCCACTTGTTTTTAAGTGGGGACTAAATTAAGGCTTATAGGATGAATTCATAAGGTGTGTTCAGCGGACGCTTACCGTTTTATGAGGGTGGTGCCCACTAAAAAGCTGGCTTGATAACAAGCCAGCTTTTTAGTGTTTCGTACAAGGTAGAGGTTTCTAAATTACCCTTAAGCCAAAATTAGATTTCTAAAATTTAGACGACTATCTTGGCTAATTTCGGTTACTTCTGATCAGGAAGAGCAAACGCAATAATATAGTCACCTACATCTTTTGAGTGGCTCGCACCCCCTGCAGAAATAACTACATATTGCTTACCTGTTTTTGGTGATTTGTAAATTAGAGGTGCTGCAACAGCTGCAACGGGTAATTTAGCTTTCCATACTTCTTTACCAGTTTTGGAATCTAAAGCACGTAAATAATAATCTTGCGTACCTGCAAAGAATACCAAGCCAGAAGCTGTTGAAGTAGGACCACCTAGTGTTGGCATTCCTAATGGCATTGGGAGATGTGATTTAATACCTAATGGGCCAAGCTGTTCAGCTGTTCCCATTGGTACTTGCCATACCAACTTTTTGGTTTTTAAATCAATCGCAGACATCGTACCGAAAGGTGGTCGATTACAAGGTACCCCTAATGCTGATTGCATAATATCAATTTTTACTCC
Source organism: Acinetobacter sp. YWS30-1 (assembly GCF_033558715.1). Classification (NCBI taxonomy): domain Bacteria; kingdom Pseudomonadati; phylum Pseudomonadota; class Gammaproteobacteria; order Moraxellales; family Moraxellaceae; genus Acinetobacter; species Acinetobacter sp. YWS30-1. The sequence continues at coordinate 121,362 of NZ_CP114607.1, forward strand.
AGCGTACGGGCCTGCAAATTGTGGGCGTACTGTTCCCATAAATCCAGGAACTTCATCGGTAGATATTTTGTATTTCCCCATATCTTCTTTACGAACTAAAGACATCCGCAAAGGCATACGCATATCATTGACGAACATTAAACCTGTTGATTCATCAATTGAAATACCCCCCCAATTCATTCCGCCTAATAAACTTGGCCATTCAATATATGGTTTCTCACTAGGTGGTGTATATAACCCTTGATAAACCGAATCTTTAAACTGAATACGGCAATTGAGTTGATCAAAAGTTGAAATACCCCACATATCTTTTTCACGTAAAGTGTCATTACCAATTTGTGGCATACCTACAGAATATGGCTGAGTCGGAGATAGTTTTTCTCCTTCTGCTTGACCGGTAGTCGGTACGGGCTTTTCAATAACTTTAGTAACAGGTCGGCCTGTACGTCGATCTAATACAAAAATTTGTCCCATTTTTGTTGTTTGAATAAGGGCAGGAATTTGTTCTCCCTTATCATTGGTGACGTTGTAAAGAACTGGTTGAGAAGGTAAATCGTAGTCCCAAACGTCGTGATGAACAATTTGATATGACCATTTAGTCTTACCAGTCGTTGCATCTACAGCAACTACTGCTGAGCCAAATTTTTCTTTTGCTGCATTACGATCACCGCCCCAGTAATCAGGGGGGCCATTTCCAGTAGGTAGATATACTAGATTTAAATCTTTGTCGTAAGTTGGAATTGTCCACATATTTGGGGTTTCAAGAGTAAAGCCGTTTTTAGGTTGTCCAGATAATTCTGGATTACCTACATCCCAAGCCCAGGCTAGTTTACCAGTACGTACATCATAAGCACGAACTACGCCAGAAGGTTCACCATGAGTAATGTCTCGAACCCAACCGCCTAAGATGGCAACATGCCCTGCGATTAATGGGGTAGAGGTTGGATGGTAGCGTTTACTTTTTTCAGTAGGACCCATGTCATTTAACAGGTCAACTTGGCCATTTACTCCAAATTGAGGACATAAAGCACCAGTTTTTGCATTCAATGCAATTAAACGACCATCAACTGTAGATGTTAAAATTCGTTGTGGACAGGCTTGAATACTAGGAGTTTGTAAATCTGCTTTTGAAAGCGTTTTATCATGAGTCGCATCATAGTAACCAACACCACGACAGGTAATGTGTTCAGCTGTTTTTGCTTTTGGATCATATTTCCAAAGTGCTTTACCGCTATCACCATCAATCGCAGTAATAATATTAGTTGGAGTACATGAGTACAGTGTGCTACCAATTTGAATTGGAGTATTTTCATCGACTCCAATATTTTTTGGTCGGCCAGTATGGTAAGTCCATGCAACTTGTAAGTTTTTAACGTTATCAGGAGTAATGTCAGTATAAGGGGCAAAGCGGGTACCACTACCACTACGACCAAAATATTCCCAATTATCAGGATTTTCTGCTGTAGGTTTAGTTAAATTACGATCTTGAGCAATATTAACTTGATTTAGAGTTTTTCCATGGGGAAAAAAAGCTGAGATTAAAGCTATAACACAAGCAATAAAGCCAACTAAACCAACACGATTAGCAAAAGTCACTTTTTCTGTTGAAAGTGTTATTAAACTACGGCTTGCCCATAAGCTTAGTACAAATAAAACCGTTGGAACAACTAGACGGGGAATATACTGCCAGAAGTCAAAAACTTGTACTTCGGAAATAGCCCATATAACTGTTGCGATGAAAGTTAAAATGGATAGCCATAAGCTGATTACTTTTCTAAATGTATATAAAATAGCAATCAGTAGATAGGCAATACCAGCGATAAGGTAATAACTTGAGCCACCTAAGCTAACAAGCTTTCCACCTTGGATAATTAAGAATAATGCGATTAACACATGTAGAAGTATTACGAAAAAGCGATAAACTTTTGATCCTGCCCTTTCAGAAGGTGCAGTGTATTCGGTACTCATATATTGTCTCTTTGATGTGGGCTGTAATTAGCTTAGGCATTGCTACAGGAGGATTATTTCCTATAGCCCTTATTTTACCTATTGAGTTCGCATCTAGTACTCAATTAGCAACACGGCTAAGTGGAATAACCCAGTCCTTTGGATACTTATTGGCTGGGATCATGCCATGGGTTGGTGGAATTATAATAGATAAATTTTGTTCTATGGTGGGTCTAACTTCTCTAACCATGCTCATGGCTTTAGGTTTAGGAATTACTTCATATCATATGAAATATATGTTCAGTCAATATTCTAATGTATGAATAAAAAACATCTTATATCCGACTTTAAAATTACTAAAACTAATTCCATTTAACATAATGGTGGTTATACGAAGTACACTTGTATATTAATATAAATATCAACAACTTATTAATATCAGAAAAATCCCAAAATGCAAAAAAAGCCGACTTTGAAACAAGTCGGCTTTTTTATGAGCAGTTTTGGAATGTTTTGCCAATAAATTTGACTAAAAATTACGCTTCTCAGCTTGAGTGATACAATTTTATGATACATTATTGTATATACAAATTTGAATGTTTTTTATGAAACAGTATTTCGAATGGGATGAGGCAAAGAATCGAAAGAATCAGAAAAAGCACGATGTTTCTTTCGAAACGGCAAGCCTTGTTTTTGATGATCCATTAAGGATCTCAATCCAGGACAGACATACCGATGGTGAAGAACGTTGGCAAACCATTGGAAAAGTAAAAGGCGTACTAATGATGTTAGTAGCTCACACCATCTTTGATGAAGATGACTGTGAAATCATACGAATCATTAGTGCAAGACAAGTCACTAAGGCGGAGCGAGATAGATATGAGCATGGTTAGATACTCACGCAAAGAACTGAATGAAAAATTCAGCGACAAGCAAGATGCTGAAATTCAACGCTTGCTTGCTAAGGGAACGGTTCCTGACGATCAGCTAGATCTCTCAGATATGCCTGAAATTACCGACTGGAGCAATGCTGTACGCCATAATCGATTCTATCGCCCAGTGAAGCAACAGACTTCCATTCGTTTAGATGCTGATGTACTTGCATGGTTTAAAGCTCAAGGCAAAGGCTATCAAACTAGGATGAATGAAATTCTGCGAGATGCTATGCTGAAAGAATTAAAAAATCATCAATAAAAATGGGAGCTTACGCTCCCATTTTTGACTTCGTATAACATGTACTATGTTAATTTTAGCGAAACTCAATAATAAATTATTTCTTCTTTGGCTTCATACATGACTTGGAATTAATAGGTTGAAGACACTATTTGGCTATAGCTGTAATCTCTATCTGAATATTTTCATCATAGAGATTTTCTAGAATTTCCTTATATATTTCATAATTATCTTTCTCATAACATACAAAAAACACTTCATCTACGGCTTCACATGAGGGTAATGTCATCATGATAGATCCAATTGCAAATTCAGCTGCCTGCTGTAATGGATACTTATAAATCCCTGTTCCTAAATTTGGAAATGACACTGTTTTTGCTTGAACCTGATTAGCTTTCAAAAGTGCATTGCTATAAGCATTACATAAGAGTTGAGGTTCATTTTTTTCACCGCCTAACCATCTAGGTGGAACAGCATGAATCAGATATTTTGCAGGTAAATTTCCAGCTGTCGTTACTTCCGCATTTCCAACAGCACATCCACCTTTTTCTTGATTAATCTGAATGCACTCTGATTTCATTAAAGATCCTGCTTTTTTATGGATCTTTCCATCTAGTCCACCACCACCAAGTAATGATTTATTAGCTGGATTCACAATAGCATCTACAGATAAGGTAGTAATATCCCCATGTACTAATGTAATCCGATTCATATAAAATAGGTTCCAATTATTAATAAATTTTTGCAAATATTTTAATAAGTTAAATAACAAGGGGAAAGTATGCAATCAAAAGTTTTACTTAATTTATTAGATGAGGTTGTTCAAGAAAAAAAAGTAAATTCTTTATTTTTAAATCGATATAAAAATCTTCTAGCTCCAAAGTTTTCCATCTTTAGCTATTTTCGCACAGATGAATTAATACTAAGTAATATCCTAGCTGACCTACTAGATCCTCAAGGTAGTCACGGACAAGATTATCTTTTTATCAAAAAATGGATTGAACTTAGAAAAAATGGATTAGATGAATCTTGGCAAAAAATTAACTTAGACCAGTCTAAAATCACCGTTAAGTTGGAAGAAAAAAATTGGCGTTTAGATACTTTAAGAAGGATGGATATCCTAATTGAGATTTTTTGTCATGGTGAAAAATACGCATTATGTATTGAGAATAAGCCTTTTGCATCTGATCAAAAGAATCAACTTAAAGATTATGCTGACGAGTTGGAGCAACGCTACCCCAACCAATGGCAACTGATTTATTTATCTGGTTCTGGAAAAGTGAACCGTCCTGGTTTTATCGGAGACAGGTTTGCTTGAGTCAGGCAGCATAGCCTGACGGAATTAATGAACAATAGTAGATATTTTCCGCATCAACAGGCGATACATATCCATTGGTAGAATGCAATCGTTCATGGTTGTACCAGTGTACCCAATCAAGGGTTGCTAGCGCAACATCATTTACGCCATCCCATTCCTGTTTCAAATAATCAATCACCTCCGCTTTATATAGCCCATTCACACTTTCAGCTAGGGCATTATCATAAGAGTCACCTGTCGTGCCGACTGATGCGGCAAGCCCCGATTGTTTAAGCCGTTCACCGTACTTAATCGATAGATACTGACTACCTTTATCAGAATGATGAATTACTCCGCTTGGTCTGCCTCTAGCGTCTAATGCTTGATTTAGGGCATCTAGAACTAGCTGAGTGTCCATATGATTCGATACTTTCCAACCCACAATAACTCGCTTGAATACGTCGGTGACAAAGGCGGTATAGACCCAGCCTGTTTTGGTCTTGATATAGGTAAAGTCAGCCACCCACAGCTTGTTTGGGCTATCTGCAGTAAAGTTGCGTTTGACCAAATCATCGGGACTTTGTTGTCCTGGTCGCTGTTTGGTGGTGATTTTGCCTTTGCCTCGCCATACGCCTTGAATACCTAGCTGTTTCATAAGGCGTAACGGTACAGCGACCAAGCTTTGGCATGCCATCTTGCTTAAGCTTGTGCCAGACTTTACGAATGCCGTAACGACAGCCACTGTCTTGCCAAATCTGTTTGATTTGTGCCATGAGGTGTTTGTCGCTTTGTTTGCGTCGACTTTGCTTCTCTGGGTTTTCCTGTTCAGCTTTGACGCGATAGTAGCTAGATGGGGCAATTGGCAGTATTCTACAAATCGGCTCGACCCCATATTTTTCTTTTTCATCATCAATGAATTTGACCATCACTTGTGTGGGCGGCCGAGCTCCGCCTGGGCGAAAAAAGCGGCTGCCTTTCGAATAATTTCGTTCGCTTGTTTGAGTTCTCTGATTTCTCGCTCAAGCTCAGCGATACGAGCCGCTTGGCTTTCAGTGCTAACGGTCACAGGATTTTGCTTAGCTAGGTGCTTTTGATGCCATGAGCGTAGGGTTTCGGGTGTGCAGCCAAATTTGGGGGCGATGGCTTGGATAGCCGCCCATAATGAGGGATAATCTTTTTGTGATTCAATCAGTAATTCGACGGCTCTTTTCTTAACTTCTGTTGGGTATTGTTTGCTTTTCATAAGGGTATTGTCTCAGAGTTTTAGGTCTCCGACAATCCCGGGACGGTTCATAATTAGATGTCCTTTTTTAGGAGGGCTTAGTTTTTTGTACCCAGTTTAAGAATACCTTTATCATGTGATTCTAAAGTATCCAGAGAATATCTGTATGCTTTGTATACCTATGGTTATGCATAAAAATCCCAGTGATAAAAGTATTTATCACTGGGATTTTTATGCCCTTTTGGGTTTTTGAATGGAGGAAAATCACATGAAAATTATTAATATTGGAGTTTTAGCTCATGTTGATGCAGGAAAAACTACCTTAACAGAAAGCTTATTATATAACAGTGGAGCGATTACAGAATTAGGAAGCGTGGACAAAGGTACAACGAGGACGGATAATACGCTTTTAGAACGTCAGAGAGGAATTACAATTCAGACAGGAATAACCTCTTTTCAGTGGGAAAATACGAAGGTGAACATCATAGACACGCCAGGACATATGGATTTCTTAGCAGAAGTATATCGTTCATTATCAGTTTTAGATGGGGCAATTCTACTGATTTCTGCAAAAGATGGCGTACAAGCACAAACTCGTATATTATTTCATGCACTTAGGAAAATGGGGATTCCCACAATCTTTTTTATCAATAAGATTGACCAAAATGGAATTGATTTATCAACGGTTTATCAGGATATTAAAGAGAAACTTTCTGCCGAAATTGTAATCAAACAGAAGGTAGAACTGTATCCTAATATGTGTGTGACGAACTTTACCGAATCTGAACAATGGGATACGGTAATAGAGGGAAACGATGACCTTTTAGAGAAATATATGTCCGGTAAATCATTAGAAGCATTGGAACTCGAACAAGAGGAAAGCATAAGATTTCATAATTGTTCCCTGTTCCCTGTTTATCACGGAAGTGCAAAAAACAATATAGGGATTGATAACCTTATAGAAGTGATTACGAATAAATTTTATTCATCAACACATCGAGGTCCGTCTGAACTTTGCGGAAATGTTTTCAAAATTGAATATACAAAAAAAAGACAACGTCTTGCATATATACGCCTTTATAGTGGAGTACTACATTTACGAGATTCGGTTAGAGTATCAGAAAAAGAAAAAATAAAAGTTACAGAAATGTATACTTCAATAAATGGTGAATTATGTAAGATTGATAGAGCTTATTCTGGAGAAATTGTTATTTTGCAAAATGAGTTTTTGAAGTTAAATAGTGTTCTTGGAGATACAAAACTATTGCCACAGAGAAAAAAGATTGAAAATCCGCACCCTCTACTACAAACAACTGTTGAACCGAGTAAACCTGAACAGAGAGAAATGTTGCTTGATGCCCTTTTGGAAATCTCAGATAGTGATCCGCTTCTACGATATTACGTGGATTCTACGACACATGAAATTATACTTTCTTTCTTAGGGAAAGTACAAATGGAAGTGATTAGTGCACTGTTGCAAGAAAAGTATCATGTGGAGATAGAACTAAAAGAGCCTACAGTCATTTATATGGAGAGACCGTTAAAAAATGCAGAATATACCATTCACATCGAAGTGCCGCCAAATCCTTTCTGGGCTTCCATTGGTTTATCTGTATCACCGCTTCCGTTGGGAAGTGGAATGCAGTATGAGAGCTCGGTTTCTCTTGGATACTTAAATCAATCATTTCAAAATGCAGTTATGGAAGGGATACGCTATGGTTGCGAACAAGGATTATATGGTTGGAATGTGACGGATTGTAAAATCTGTTTTAAGTATGGCTTATACTATAGCCCTGTTAGTACCCCAGCAGATTTTCGGATGCTTGCTCCTATTGTATTGGAACAAGTCTTAAAAAAAGCTGGAACAGAATTGTTAGAGCCATATCTTAGTTTTAAAATTTATGCGCCACAGGAATATCTTTCACGAGCATACAACGATGCTCCTAAATATTGTGCGAACATCGTAGACACTCAATTGAAAAATAATGAGGTCATTCTTAGTGGAGAAATCCCTGCTCGGTGTATTCAAGAATATCGTAGTGATTTAACTTTCTTTACAAATGGACGTAGTGTTTGTTTAACAGAGTTAAAAGGGTACCATGTTACTACCGGTGAACCTGTTTGCCAGCCCCGTCGTCCAAATAGTCGGATAGATAAAGTACGATATATGTTCAATAAAATAACTTAGTGAACCGTACCGGGTTTGTCGGAGACTTTTTTATTTAAGTTAGGCCACCTGACCTAACGGGTTAATCTTATCATAGTACATTGCTTCAAACTCAAAAGGCGATACATAACCCAGTGCACTGTGTACACGCTTTTTATTGAACCAATCTACCCAGTTTAGTGTCGCAAGTTGTACATCTGCTAAACCTTGCCAATCTGCTTTTAGATATTCAATTACCTCTGTTTTGTATAAGCCATTCACCGTTTCAGCCAAAGCATTATCGTATGAATCACCAGTCGTACCGACTGATGCTCGTAAATTTGCTGCTTCTAAACGATTGGTATAGCGAATGGAAAGATATTGCACACCTCTGTCGGAATGATGAATCACATTCTTTGGCATGCCGCGATCATGCAATGCTTGCTCCAATGCATCGAGCACCATATCTGTATTCATCCGTGTAGATACTTTCCATCCAACAATTGCTCGTGAAAACACATCAATAATAAAGGCGGTATAGACCCAGCCTGAATGAGTTTGAATATACGTAAAGTCACCGACCCATAGTTGGTTTGGATGATCAGCACTAAAATTACGTTTCACTAAATCATCTGCCCGTTTTTGGTCATCCCGGCTACGGGTAGTTTGTTTATTCTTACCGCGCCAAACACCTTGTATACCTAGCTTCTGCATCAATCGAGCAACTGTACAACGTGCAATCACATAGCCTTCACGTTTCAGTTGTTGCCAGACCTTACGCACACCGTATCGACCTGAACTTTCTTTCCAAATTCGTTTAATCTCCTCAGCATGATGCAAGTCATGTAAATCTCGCTTTGCTCGATGTTCTGGATTTTCGCAGAGATCTAGAGTCCGGTAATAGGTTGAAGGTGCGATCGGTAAAATTCTACAAATCGCCTCGACTCCGTACAGCTCTTTATTATTATGGATAAAATCCACCATTATTTGTGTGGGCGGTCGAGCTCCGCCTGGGCGAAAAAAGCGGCTGCTTTACGTAGAATTTCATTGGCGCGTTGCAGTTCTTTATTTTCGCGTTCGAGTTGTTTGATACGTTCTTGGTCTGAAAGCTGCTGTACTTTAACTGGATTTTGTTTATCTAAATATTTTTGATACCAAACACGTAGTGTTTCAGGAGTACAACCTATCTTGGGAGCAATAGCGGTGATCGCAGCCCAATTCGATGGATAATCTTTTTCAGATTCAATCAATAATTGAACCGCTCTTTCTCTGATTTCAGGGGTATATTTTAATTTTGTCATCGGGATAGTCTCTCAGAATATTGACTCTCCGACAAACCCGGTACGGTTCAGAATGATGGAGGGCGCATAAAATGACTAATAATGCTTTTAAATTCGTTTCCTCTGCCCTTAATGACAATATTGAAAGAGTTGTTTCTCATTTATTCCCAAATGGGAAAAGAGAAGGAAATTATTGGGTAACTGGTGATGTACATGATACTCCTGCAGCTGGTGGGGGAAGTTTTAAGGTCGGCCTGAGTGGAAAATATTTAGGTATTTGTCGCGATTTTAATGGCGATGATAAGAGTTATGACTTACTTGATGCTTGGTCGCTGCGCTTCTCTATAACAAAATTAGAAGCCTTGAATGAGGCTACTAAATTTTTATCTATAGAAGTTCCGGTAAATAAAGTAAGTGTTACTCCTGAAATAAAAACAATCCTTGAGAAATCAAAAAAAGCTCCTAGCCAAAATTGGAATCAAAAATTAGTCAGCCGCTTGAAGTCTAACTTACAGGCTTTGGAATATCTGTATAAGAGATCTTTGACTGATGAAACCATTCAAGAATTTAGACTGGGTTTAACGTACCCTTATAATCGTGATGGTGTCATTTCTAGTGATGCCCTGGCTTTCCCTATACGCAATATGGATGGTAGTTTTTCAAGCCATCATGCCTTTTATGCAATTGATAGCGTGACTCAAAATCCGATCGATAAGAATGGTTGGATGAAAGGTAAACCGCAAATTTATTTCACTCATGCATTTCGTAAACAAAAGAATTTGTTTGTTTGTGAGGGGATTAAGGATGCATGGGTTGTATATCAAAATCTAAAAAAACATGACCTACTTTCTCAGTTTTTAATCTGTTCAAGCACACATGGTTCTTCTATTCCTGATGAAATGAAGAATGCAGATTTTTGGACAAAATTTGAGAAAATTTATCTTGGTCATGACCATGATTCAGCGGGTAATAAGATCGCTGAGAAGCTCTCTGAATTCATCCCTTTAGAGTGTTACAGAATACTTTGCCCCTCTCACTATGCGCCAATTAAATACAATAGTGATGGTTCTGAGAAGCCTGAAAATGAATGGGGTGCTGACTGGACAGATTTCTTCAAACTGGATGGTTGTATAGAAGAATTTCTGTCTTTATTGGAAGAAGCTGAGCCTATTTCCCTTGATGTTAAAGAGGAAGATAACTTATCAGAAGGACGTTTTAACGTAGCACCTGTTGATATTAATGGGGCTTACCTCAATAAGAAAATGTATTACCCGGTTCAAACCTTAGTTCGTCAAAAAGAAACTGATGACTATCAAAATACATACTATGTAGAAAGGTATGAAACTGTTGTCGTGAGATCAGATGCTACAGTTCATAAAGCTGTAATATCTCCGGCACCAAAAGGAACACCTGAGTCTGAACGGGTTATTCGATTATCGGATGGAACTCTTATTAGATCAGCGCCTAAACCTAATGAATTTGGTACATGGAATTGGTCTAGCATTAATGACTACCGTATGGTTCCGTTCGTTGAAAATAACTATAACATCTGTGAACTGGGACCACGCGGTACCGGTAAAAGCCATATTTACAAAGAGTGTTCACCGAATAGTATTCTAGTTTCAGGTGGGCAAACCACTGTCGCTAATCTGTTCTATAACATGAGTAGCCGCCGTATTGGTCTGGTGGGGTTGTGGGATGTGGTGGCCTTTGATGAAGTTGCCGGTATTTCCTTTAAGGACAAAGATGGCGTTCAGATCATGAAAGACTACATGGCCTCAGGATCTTTTGCCCGTGGCCGTGAACAGATGGAAGCCTCAGCTTCGATGGTTTTTGTGGGTAATATTAACCAAAGTGTTGAATCCTTGGTGAAGACTAGCCACTTATTGGCTCCTTTTCCTGAAGCAATGATCGATTCAGCATTCTTTGATCGCTTTCATGCCTATATCCCGGGTTGGGAAATTCCAAAAATGCGTCCGGAATTCTTTACTAACCGTTATGGTCTAATCGTTGATTATCTGGCTGAATTCTTCAGGGAAATGCGTAAGCGTAGTTTTGCGGATGCCATTGAGAAGTACTTTAAGCTCGGCAACAACCTGAATCAGCGCGATGTGATTGCCGTTCGCAAGACGGTTTCCGGATTGATGAAGCTGCTCTACCCACATGGTCAGTTTAACAAAGAAGATGTACGGCAATGCCTGGAATATGCACTGCAGGTGCGCCGTCGGGTCAAAGAACAGCTGAAGAAAATTGGAGGGATGGAATTCTATGATGTGCATTTCAGCTATATCGACAATGACACCTTAGAAGAGCATTTTGTTTCAGTCAAAGAGCAGGGGGGTGGCGGACTTATTCCCGAAGGTCCTGCTAAACCAGGTTTTTTGTATACCATCGGACTCAGTAATAAGGGCATGCCAGGTTTATACCGCTTAGAACTGCAAGTCACTAAAGGTTCAGGAAAATTGGCGACATCTGGCTTATGGAATTCAAGTAGTGCCAAAGAACAGGTCAAGATTGCTTTTGATTACTTCAAGGCCAATGCATCCCGGATCTCGGGGGGCAGTAAGGTGCTGGAACATGATTTCCATTTACATGTGGTGGAATTACAGAATACCGGCCCGCTCAGCCATCTTGCTCTGCCAAGTTTAGTGGCTTTTGCTTCTGGCCTGTTAGGACGATCGGTACAAAGTCAGATGGTGGTACTGGGTGATATGAGCTTGGGTGGTTCTGTGACACCGGTGGAAAGTATTGCCGAATGTCTGCAAGTTGCTTTTGATGCGGGTGCCAAGAAGGTTGCTTTGCCAATGAGTAGTGCGGCAGATATCCCAACGATTCCTGTGGAACTGTTTACCAAGTTCCAGACCAGCTTTTATGCAGATCCGGTAGATGCTGTGTTTAAGGGGCTAGGGGTGGATTAATTTCATATCTGTCTGGAAGAGTTACAGTAGATTGTTTTAAATTCAGTTTCTCAAGTTAAACATCATGTTGTAAAAGCATACTGCCTCTTTAAAAGAGGCAGTATTTTTTCTAGTCCGTGATCATTAAACAAAAAGCAATGAACTGTACTGCTGAACCAAGAGATTAATGAAAGACTCAAAAGAGAGAATTATCATATTTATAGTCATTCTTGATTGCTTTCTATTCTGGGCTGACTATTGTGGGCAGGACATTACCTCACTATTGTAAAATATTGAGATAATCATTATTTCAAGCAACTCGAGAGGCTTAAATCTCATGACTAAAAAATCTTCTGAACCTCACGCGAAAATGTCGGCAGAATCTCAAGAAAAAGTACAAGAACCCGCTAGAGAAATGAAGGATGAAAAAATCCCTTTACCCGAATTGCATCAGACCAGGGATGTTTCTGAAAAAGTAACTGAATCCAGAGAATTATTGGGCAAGCAAATGTCAGCGAACCTGATTGCGATCGCAGAACTTATCAATAAACCCATTCCTCAAATGCAGGTGGATGAACATGGTGTTTTTCACGAGGTTAAAAGTAACTGATATGTATAGCTAAATTCCAAATAAATCACCGCAGTAATCTTGAAATAAGATATCAATATCTTTAACCCTAAACTTTTCCTAACTGATTTTACTTGAGCCCACATTTTTTCACTTCGTCTTGCACTTCGCCTCAAGCAGCGCTTGAGACTAGCTCAGGATTTAAGTCAGGGCTATATTTAGGTAGCCATACAAGGTAATGACCTGCTTTCTGAAGTAATTCTTGCAGTCTTTTACCTTTATGGAACGTCGCATTATCTATGATTGGCTGCTTAACCTCTGCTTTTAACTTTGGTTATTTATGGGAGGATTACCCTAAGCTATTGCTGGTTTAATAGATGATGGGGAGCAAAAAAGATAAAACTGCGTGCGCCAAAAGAAGAATTATTGTAATTTTCTGGACCAAACTTTTGAAGCAAAGTTTGAAATTCATCTTGTTCAATATTGATAATCGAAATTGATTTAAATGCGAATCCTGGTATGAGAATACATTTTAGGCCAAGATCATTTCTAAGCTTCTGTAATTTTATGAAAATTTTTCCTAGAGGTCTATTTTTTTCATCTGGACTTAAGTCCTCAGGGTGAAAGCCAAAAAAATTTTCTGGAAAGTCAGTAACGTTCTTGATAATAGTCATTAATTTCAGAGTAATAATTCGTTAAATAAAACTTTAATTCAAAAATTAAAAAAGCTCAAGCTATTGTTTTTTATCAACATAAAACATTGACCGAAAAATATTAGAGTTAATTGTCCAAAATTATATTTCTATTTTGGATTTACACCCGATGTTGTTGTTGTTATTCCCAAGGGCTTTGTTGCACAAAGATTTGAAATGCAAAGCGCCCCTAATTGAGCCAAATTTAAGGCGTAACTTGGGTAAGTGGTCGACCTAATTCCGTAAATCTGTTGAGGACTGCTACACGTGCATGGATCTCATTCACTTGGCTATCAAAACTCCTTGCACTGAGTTTATCTCCTAATAATTTGATGCAATGCATCTTAGTTTCAACCAACTTCGCCGATGATAGCCTGACCATTTTTTCCATAGTGTCCTGCCTAAACGTTTAATTGTTCGAAGTAATTCATTTCGCTCTAGCGAGCTACTCTTTGTATCTTTCCATGGTTTCGCATTTTTTCTAGGTGGAATCACCGCATGTGCTTGCCGATCTGCAATGACCTGACGGCATTGCTTGGTGTCATAAGCTCCATCGGTATAAACAGAGTCAATCTGCTCATCTTGTGGAATCTGATTAAGTAAATCACCAAGCACCTGTGAATCACTGACATTATTGGTTGTGAGCTGAATAGCGCGTATTTGTAGGGTTTTGGCATCTATACCAATATGTAGTTTACGCCATTGGCGACGATATTCAGCTCCATGTTTCTTGCGTTTCCATTTGCCCTCACCTAGCTTTACTGGTGACTAAATTATAAGTGCTCCCATTCTTCACCATTATAACCATCAAGCAGTCACCCTGCCGATCTTCTTCATGCAAACACTGCATGATGACAATAGTCGGTGTGTCCGGTGAGTTAGTACGAGACTCAAGCGTATTCTGGAGCTACTTGATTACCCTCGCCTTCCTTAATGGGACAACTTCTTTCAAACAATCCCGACAAACCTTGATTCCTCCATCATTAATTATGTAATCGATTTCAGTCATACCATGCAGGCCGAATAAACAGCATAGGAATTGAGACATTACTCTTTTCCAAATAATAAAAAACCATCCGAAGATGGTTTTTGTTTAGTCTTTAGCTATTAGCCGCAGGAAACTTGAACGATAATTTTAGTTTGTGGATCGGTGACTACCGTAACTCTATTTGAGCGGTAATCTAAAGTTACTGGTTGACCTGGCGCAACCATTCGTACAATTTCAGCTTTAGTCTTAGCTTTAATTACTGCTTCAGATAAACCAGTTTGTCCCACAAGCTTTGTTGCTTCATCAGTTATACAGCTAGTCATCGTATTTGGTTGTTGAGAAGGCATCTGTTCAGGATTATTTGCACATGCTGTCAATGCAACTGCCGCTAGAATTAAAGATAAATTCTGGATAATTTTCATAAGCTTTTGTCTTATCAGGATTAAAAAGGTAACCATACCAAATACGATAACCTCGACTGTAGGCTTAACTACAATCTCTATACATTCTATTTAAACCGAATATTTAATAAGAAAAGTATTGCTCTCTTAAAGTTAAGGTTTAAAAAATTCCATACAGATTTAATGCTCACAACTAAAAACCTCCCGAAGGAGGTTTTGTACACTATAGCATTTAAGTTTTTAACCACAAAATGCCTTAAGAATAGTTTTAGTTTGTGGATCAGCAATTACTGTTACTCGTCCTGGATGATAATCTTTAGTTATAGGTTGACCAGGTGCAACAAGTCTTACGACCTTAGCATTTGTTTTTGATTTGATGTCAGCTTCACTCGATAGTGTTGTACGGGCTAATGCTGCTGCACTTTCAGGTACGCATTTGTTCATCATTTCAGGCTTCTGAACAACGTCTGTATT
Source organism: Acinetobacter sp. YWS30-1 (assembly GCF_033558715.1). NCBI lineage: Bacteria > Pseudomonadati > Pseudomonadota > Gammaproteobacteria > Moraxellales > Moraxellaceae > Acinetobacter > Acinetobacter sp. YWS30-1. The sequence goes on from NZ_CP114607.1 coordinate 136,447, forward strand.
AGGAGTGCCGGCACAAGCAGTCAAAGTCACTGCTGCAATAATAAGCGATACATGATAAATAATTTTCATAAGCTTCTATCTTTAACATATAAAAGCAGGATCATACCTAGGAAGGCTTAGAGCAGCCTAGTCATATCAACAATGTTAATACACTTCTTTAAATATTGAGATTTAAAAAAAACCACTTAACTCTCCCAAGTTAAGCAGGCACATGTCAGGTCATCAATCTTTTTTGCTCTTTTTCTCCACAAGCATCCTAACAAATAACTTATCTAGCCAAATAGAATTATTCCGCTTTGAATAGCCACTAATTTTGTAGACACCTTTTAGTTAGATAAAATGGCTAATTAACGAGGTGCTTATGAGCAGTAAACGATATCCTGAAGAATTCAAAATTGAAGCAGTAAAGCAAGTTACCGAGAAAGGTTATAGTGTGGCCGAGGTTGCTGCGCGTTTAGGTACAACTACACATAGTTTATATGCCTGGATTAAACGCTATGATCCTCAACAACCCAAAGTTACTCAATCAGCAGATCCAACTGCAGAGCTAGCAAAGCTCAGAAAAGAACTGCAAAGAGTAACGGCTTTGTTGCATAAAGGTTTGAAAGGCTGAGTTCCCTTAAGCTACTCAAACTTAAGAGACAACTTGGGTATGAGGGCGACCTAATTCTGTGAATTTATTCAAGACTGCCATGCGTGCATGGATCTCATTCACCTGACTTGGAAAACTCCGCGCTGTTAATTTATCGCCTAATAATTTGATGCAATGCATCTTGGTTTCAACCAAACTTCGACGGTGATAACCAGACCACTTTTTCCAAAGCGATCTGCCTAGCCGTTTGACTGTCTTTAATAATTCGTTCCGCTCTATAGACCTCGCTTGCTGATCCTTCCAAGGCTTTGCATTCTTTCTAGGTGGAATGATCGCATGTGCATCTCGATCTAAAATGACTTGTCGGCAGTGCTTTGTGTCATAAGCACCATCTGTATAAACAGAATCAATTGGTTCATCCAAGGGAATTTGAGCAAGTAAATCTTCGAGTACTTGAGAATCACTGACATTATTTGTGGTGAGTTGTACTGCACGTATTTGCAGGGTTTTAGCATCTATAGCAATGTGAAGCTTACGCCATTGGCGACGATATTCAGCCCCATGTTTCTTGCGTTTCCATTCACCTTCACCAAGAAACTTCAAACCAGTAGAGTCTATGAGTAGATGCAGTCCATCACTACTTTTTTGATAGCTAATCGCAATATCAATATGCTTTTGTCTACGACAAAGGGTGGAATAATCCGGAGCTGTCCAATCTAATCCAGAGAGTTTAATCAGACTTTGAACAAAACCTGTGACCATACGTAAAGAGAGTCGGAATAGTAATTTGATCATTAAGCAGCATTGAATCGCTGTATCGGAGTAGGTTTGATTTCGACCTTGCTTGCCTTGTGATTGTGCATACCACTGAGTCTTTGGATCAAACCAAATGGAAATATTACCTCGGTTAATTAAGGCTCGGTTATAGGATGACCAATTGGTTGTACGGTAGATTTTAGAGGCAGGCTTATTCATTTTGAAATCATATTGCTGAATAAGCTTTTGATGCTAGGTTTGTGCAACAAAGGGCACTGTTGCAAATAGAGATTTGAGTCGATGATGTTCCCTTTAAAAAGTACTTAGAGACCGAAAACCCTGTTGATTAGACACACTTCACCCTGAGGCTGACCATAATAAAATGACGATGCTTGTCCTTTACGTAGTGCACGCATGACTTCAATACCTTTAATTGTGGCATAAGCCGTCTTCATAGATTTGAATCCTAATGTGGCCCTGATGATCCGCTTTAGCTTGCCATGATCACATTCAATCACGTTATTTTTAAACTTAATCTGCCTGTGCTCAAGGTCTGGTGGACATTTACCTTCCCGTTTTAACCGTGATAAAGCACGTCCATATGTGGGTGCTTTATCCGTGTTGATCACTTGTGGAATTTGCCACTTCTTCACATTATTTAAAATTTTTCCAAGAAAACAATATGCTGATTTGGTATTACGTCTAGAAGAAAGATAAAAATCAATGGTATCGCCACGTTGATCGACTGCACGATACAGATAAGACCATCGTCCATTCACTTTTACATAGGTTTCATCAATATGCCACGAGCTCAGATCTGTAGGATTACGCCAATACCAGCGTAAACGTTTTTCTATTTCAGGAGCATAACGTTGAACCCAACGGTAAATAGTCGTGTGATCAACATTCACACCCCGTTCGGCCAGCATTTCCTGCAGTTCACGATAGCTAATGCCATATTTACAATACCAGCGCACAGCCCAAAGAATGATTTCGCCCTGAAAATGCCGACCATGGAAAGGATTCATATGCTGCACCTTTAGCTAAAACAGTCTTCAGCTTACCATTCGTGGTTATTTGCAACAGTGCCGCTGACGCACACCATCGCCCACCGGGTGGGTCGCTATCTGGAACGGCAAGGCCTGCTGGAACGGGATGTCGAAAACAGCTATCTGGCCTCGGATGCGGTGGATGACGACCCGATGACACCCCTGCTGGGGCACTCGATCACTTACCGTATCGCTGTCGGTTCACAGGCGGGGCGAAAGGTGTTCACTTTGCAAACTCTGCCGACCAGTGGTGATCCGTTCGGTGACGGGATTGGCAAGGTAGCCGGGTCCAGCCTGCACGCCGGCGTGGCGGCCAGGGCCGATGAACGCAAGAAGCTCGAACGGCTGTGCCGGTACATCAGCCGCCCGGCGGTATCCGAGAAGCGGCTGTCGTTAACACGAGGCGGCAACGTGCGCTACCAGCTCAAGACGCCGTACCGGGACGGCACCACGCACGTCATTTTCGAACCATTGGATTTCATTGCAAGGCTGGCCGCCCTGGTACCGAAGCCCAGAGTCAACCTAACCCGCTTCCACGGGGTGTTCGCACCCAACAGTCGGCACCGGGCGTTGGTCACGCCGGCAAAACGGGGCAGGGGCAACAAGGTCAGGGTGGCTGATGAACCGGCAACACCAGCACAACGGCGAGCGTCGATGACATGGGCGCAACGGCTCAAGCGTGTTTTCAATATCGACATCGAGACCTGCAGCGGCTGCGGCGGCGCCATGAAAGTCATCGCCTGCATTGAAGACCCTATAGTGATCAAGCAGATCCTTGATCACCTGAAGCACAAAGCCGAAACCAGCGGGACCAGGGCGTTACCCGAAAGCCGGGCGCCACCGGCTGAGCTGCTCCTGGGTCTGTTTGACTGACGAGCCTGAAGGCCAACGATACCAATCAAAATGCTGCGTTCACAGCGCCGCGGCAGGGATCCGCCGTGCTGGTTGTCGGAAAAGGAGCCGCTAGTGGGAAAGAGGAGGGTAAATTTTCAGCGTTGCTGGCTCCCCGTCAGCCGGATTGGGTTGCATCGCAGGGGTGTCGAAAGAGTCAACTGCGGTCCAAAGCTGTTGGACTTGGGTGAAAAGGGCGTTTATTCTTCCTATACGTGCCGCGTTCCAGGCGGCGACTATGAGGGCTATGTCGATGCCCATGTGCGCCGGCTGGAGGCGCTACGCCGGGCCGGTATCGTCGAGCGGATCGACGCCGACCAATGGCGCATCCCCGATGATCTGGTCAGCCGTGCCGCCGCCCATGACGCCGGCCGAGACAGTCAGGCCAGCGTTCGCGTCCTTTCCCCGGTCGATCTGAACAAACAGATCGGATCGGACGGCGCGACCTGGCTGGACCGGCGGCTGATCCACGGCGAGACGGCCGACCTTGCGCCAACCGGCTTCGGGCAACAAGTCCGCGAAGCCATGGACCAGCGCCGCGAGCACCATATCGAACAGGGCGACGCCACCCGCAGCCGGGACAGCCGCGTCTTCTACCGGCGCAACCTTCTCGCCATCCTGCGGGAGCGCGAGGTAGCCGGCGTCGGATCGGATATGGCTTTGAGTAAGGGCCTGCCGTTCCGCGCCGCCACGGACGGCGAGAGCGTCAGCGGCAAGTTTACCGGAACCGTGCATCTATCGAGCGGCAAGTTCGCCGTGGTCGAGAAATCCCATGAGTTCACCCTTGTCCCGTGGCGGCCGATCATCGACCGCCAACTCGGCCGCGAGGTTATGGGCATCGTGCAGGGCGGGTCGGTGTCGTGGCAGTTAGGGCGGCAGAGGGGGCTGGAACGCTGAGTGCGCCCATGCCGCATTGCGAAGCAAAAGATAATCGGATAAAATGTAGCAATTCATATTCGTAAGCGTGGAGTAATCAGATGGGAAATTCCAAGTCATCAGACAAGTAAGCCGCAACAACCAGTATTGTTGTTGCGGCGCTCTGTAAGGCTAGTCTCATCTGATTGCTGACGAGCAGACGTCGCCCGGTATTCCTTAATCGAGGGTTGATTCGTCATGACCACCACACGCCCCGCGTGGGCCTATACGCTGCCGGCAGCACTGCTGCTGATGGCTCCTTTCGACATCCTCGCTTCACTGGCGATGGATATTTATCTCCCTGTCGTTCCAGCGATGCCCGGCATCCTGAACACGACGCCCGCTATGATCCAACTCACGTTGAGCCTCTATATGGTGATGCTCGGCGTGGGCCAGGTGATTTTTGGTCCGCTCTCAGACAGAATCGGGCGACGGCCAATTCTACTTGCGGGCGCAACGGCTTTCGTCATTGCGTCTCTGGGAGCAGCTTGGTCTTCAACTGCACCGGCCTTTGTCGCTTTCCGTCTACTTCAAGCAGTGGGCGCGTCGGCCATGCTGGTGGCGACGTTCGCGACGGTTCGCGACGTTTATGCCAACCGTCCTGAGGGTGTCGTCATCTACGGCCTTTTCACTTCGATACTGGCGTTCGTGCCTGCGCTCGGCCCTATCGCCGGAGCATTGATCGGCGAGTTCTTGGGATGGCAGGCGATATTCATTACTTTGGCTATACTGGCGATGCTCGCACTCCTAAATGCGGGTTTCAGGTGGCACGAAACCCGCCCTCTGGATCAAGTCAAGACGCGCCGATCTGTCTTGCCGATCTTCGCGAGTCCGGCTTTTTGGGTTTACACTGTCGGCTTTAGCGCCGGTATGGGCACCTTCTTCGTCTTCTTCTCGACGGCTCCCCGTGTGCTCATAGGCCAAGCGGAATATTCCGAGATCGGATTCAGCTTTGCCTTCGCCACTGTCGCGCTTGTAATGATCGTGACAACCCGTTTCGCGAAGTCCTTTGTCGCCAGATGGGGCATCGCAGGATGCGTGGCGCGTGGGATGGCGTTGCTTGTTTGCGGAGCGGTCCTGTTGGGGATCGGCGAACTTTACGGCTCGCCGTCATTCCTCACCTTCATCCTACCGATGTGGGTTGTCGCGGTCGGTATTGTCTTCACGGTGTCCGTTACCGCGAACGGCGCTTTGGCAGAGTTCGACGACATCGCGGGATCAGCGGTCGCGTTCTACTTCTGCGTTCAAAGCCTGATAGTCAGCATTGTCGGGACATTGGCGGTGGCACTTTTAAACGGTGACACAGCGTGGCCCGTGATCTGTTACGCCACGGCGATGGCGGTACTGGTTTCGTTGGGGCTGGTGCTCCTTCGGCTCCGTGGGGCTGCCACCGAGAAGTCGCCAGTCGTCTAACCGACGACTGGTAGCAGGCCCGCTCCGATGCGGCGCACTAACCATCGAAACCTCGTGAATGTCGGTATCCTGTCTGGCAGGATACCGCTCATTTCCCTTGTTCAGTTCATCGCCGTCGCCGAGCATCTGAATTTTCGGCATGCGGCCAAGGCACTTGGTATCAGCCAGTCGAGCGTCAGCGCGCGTGTGAAAGCGCTGGAGGATAACCTTGGTGTCCTGCTATTTGAGCGCCATGCGCGGGGCGTTCGGCTAACAGACGCAGGCAGGCACTTCATGGAGCGTGTCACGGCGGGTGTCGATCAACTCGATCACGCAGTGAAGACCGCGGAGTGACGGGCACTGGCTGGCAATGTCTAGCAACGGCAGGCATTTCGGCTGAGGGTAAAAGAACTTTCCGCTAAGCGATAGACTGTATGTAAACACAGTATTGCAAGGACGCGGAACATGCCTCATGTGGCGGCCAGGACGGCCAGCCGGGATCGGGATACTGGTCGTTACCAGAGCCACCGACCCGAGCAAACCCTTCTCTATCAGATCGTTGACGAGTATTACCCGGCATTCGCTGCGCTTATGGCAGAGCAGGGAAAGGAATTGCCGGGCTATGTGCAACGGGAATTTGAAGAATTTCTCCAATGCGGGCGGCTGGAGCATGGCTTTCTACGGGTTCGCTGCGAGTCTTGCCACGCCGAGCACCTGGTCGCTTTCAGCTGTAAGCGTCGCGGTTTCTGCCCGAGCTGTGGGGCGCGGCGGATGGCCGAAAGTGCCGCCTTGCTGGTTGATGAAGTACTGCCTGAACAACCCATGCGTCAGTGGGTGTTGAGCTTCCCGTTTCAGCTGCGTTTCCTGTTTGCCAGCCGGCCCGAGATCATGGGGTGGGTGCTGGGCATCGTTTACCGCGTCATTGCCACGCACCTGGTCAAGAAAGCGGGCCATACCCACCAAGTGGCCAAGACGGGCGCGGTCACCCTGATCCAGCGTTTTGGATCGGCGCTCAATCTGAATGTTCACTTCCACATGCTGTTTCTCGACGGTGTGTATGTCGAGCAATCCCACGGCTCAGCGCGTTTCCGCTGGGTCAAGGCGCCGACCAGCCCAGAGCTCACCCAGCTGACGCACACCATCGCCCACCGGGTGGGTCGCTATCTGGAACGGCAAGGCCTGCTGGAACGGGATGTCGAAAACAGCTATCTGGCCTCGGATGCGGTGGATGACGACCCGATGACACCCCTGCTGGGGCACTCGATCACTTACCGTATCGCTGTCGGTTCACAGGCGGGGCGAAAGGTGTTCACTTTGCAAACTCTGCCGACCAGTGGTGATCCGTTCGGTGACGGGATTGGCAAGGTAGCCGGGTCCAGCCTGCACGCCGGCGTGGCGGCCAGGGCCGATGAACGCAAGAAGCTCGAACGGCTGTGCCGGTACATCAGCCGCCCGGCGGTATCCGAGAAGCGGCTGTCGTTAACACGAGGCGGCAACGTGCGCTACCAGCTCAAGACGCCGTACCGGGACGGCACCACGCACGTCATTTTCGAACCATTGGATTTCATTGCAAGGCTGGCCGCCCTGGTACCGAAGCCCAGAGTCAACCTAACCCGCTTCCACGGGGTGTTCGCACCCAACAGTCGGCACCGGGCGTTGGTCACGCCGGCAAAACGGGGCAGGGGCAACAAGGTCAGGGTGGCTGATGAACCGGCAACACCAGCACAACGGCGAGCGTCGATGACATGGGCGCAACGGCTCAAGCGTGTTTTCAATATCGACATCGAGACCTGCAGCGGCTGCGGCGGCGCCATGAAAGTCATCGCCTGCATTGAAGACCCTATAGTGATCAAGCAGATCCTTGATCACCTGAAGCACAAAGCCGAAACCAGCGGGACCAGGGCGTTACCCGAAAGCCGGGCGCCACCGGCTGAGCTGCTCCTGGGTCTGTTTGACTGACGAGCCTGAAGGCCAACGATACCAATCAAAATGCTGCGTTCACAGCGCCGCGGCAGGGATCCGCCGTGCTGGTTGTCGGAAAAGGAGCCGCTAGTGGGAAAGAGGAGGGTAAATTTTCAGCGTTGCTGGCTCCCCGTCAGCCGGATTGGGTTGCATCGCAGGGGTGTCGAAAGAGTCAACTGCGGTCCAAAGCTGTTGGACTTGGGTGAAAAGGGCGTTTATTCTTCCTATACGTTGTCGGCAGCGGGCCAAAAAGGAATACGTCCATGCCCATCGAGGTGAAACCGGCTGTGAGCGCGGGTTCAAGCATATAGCCCGACAGGCGCGTATCCTTGCCGATCACGACACGATGGCGGTGGTCACCGCGACGAAAGACACGGCCAGCCGCCATGCCGACGCGCAAGGCGGTTTCCGCCGTCATCGCGCCTTCGTTGGCTTTGCCACGAATACCGTCTGTGCCGAAATATTTGCGCACCATAAGGTCGATTATCCTGTCGTCGGGTCGCCCTCAAAGGGGACATGCCTGCTGAACCGCGAATATAGAGAAATATCCCGAATGTGCAGTTAACGAATTCTTGCGGTTTCTTTCAGCGCCGCCAATACCGCCAGCCCGTCGCGCAAGGGGCGCGGCTCGTGTGTGCGGATGAAGTCAGCTCCACCTGCGGCGGCGGCAAGCTCTGCAGCGAGTGTCGCGGCCCCGACATCCCCCGGACCACGGCCTGTGAGCGCGCGCAGAAAGGATTTGCGCGAAACAGACAGAAGCACCGGCAAATCGAAGCGCAGCCGCAATTCATCGAACCGCGCCAGCACCGAGAGCGAGGTTTCGGGAGCAGCCCCCAGAAAAAACCCCATGCCGGGATCAAGGACAAGGCGGTTGCGTTTGATACCGGCACCCGTCAGCGCCGCGATGCGCGCGTCAAAGAACGCCGCAATGTGATCCATGATGTCGCCAGCGGGTGCCTCGCGCCGATCTGCCTGCCCGTCTTGCACCGAATGCATAACGACGAGTTTGGCAGATGATTTCGCCAATTGCGGATAGAACGCAGCGTCTGGAAAACCGCGAATATCATTGAGATAGGCCACACCACGCGACAAGGCATAGGCTTGCGTCGCGGGTTGATAACTGTCGAGCGAGACGGGAATGCCATCTGCCTTGAGCGCGTCCAGCACCGGCGCGATACGCGCGATTTCTGTGTCGGACGAAACAGGCGCGGCGTCGGGATTGCTGGATGCCGGACCGAGGTCGATCACATCTGCCCCCTCGGCCATCAGCTTACGCGCCTGCGCAATGGCTGCGTCTGGCGCCAGATACCGGCCTCCATCGGAGAAACTGTCCGAGGTTATGTTGACGATGCCGAAAATGATGAGCGATTTATTCATGGGGGCTTCTATAATAATCTCTGTACACGACAAAAATAGATAACTCATTGAAATAATGTCACAATAATTGTTTTCTAACGACGAATACTATGACACATCTCAATGAGTTATATCTTATCTTAAACAAATCTCTAAAATGGAACAAGTCACATTTAAAGTACTTTGCGCTCATCATGCTTGTGATTATTTTAAAGCAAACATGTAATCTTTGGCACTGTTGCAAATAGAGATTTGAGTCGATGATGTTCCCTTTAAAAAGTACTTAGAGACCGAAAACCCTGTTGATTAGACATACTTCACCCTGAGGCTGACCATAATAAAATGACGATGCTTGTCCTTTACGTAGTGCACGCATGACTTCAATACCTTTAATTGTGGCATAAGCCGTCTTCATAGATTTGAATCCTAATGTGGCCCTGATGATCCGCTTTAGCTTGCCATGATCACATTCAATCACGTTATTTTTAAACTTAATCTGCCTGTGCTCAAGGTCTGGTGGACATTTACCTTCCCGTTTTAACCGTGATAAAGCACGTCCATATGTGGGTGCTTTATCCGTGTTGATCACTTGTGGAATTTGCCACTTCTTCACATTATTTAAAATTTTTCCAAGAAAACAATATGCTGATTTGGTATTACGTCTAGAAGAAAGATAAAAATCAATGGTATCGCCACGTTGATCGACTGCACGATACAGATAAGACCATCGTCCATTCACTTTTACATAGGTTTCATCAATATGCCACGAGCTCAGATCTGTAGGATTACGCCAATACCAGCGTAAACGTTTTTCTATTTCAGGAGCATAACGTTGAACCCAACGGTAAATAGTCGTGTGATCAACATTCACACCCCGTTCGGCCAGCATTTCCTGCAGTTCACGATAGCTAATGCCATATTTACAATACCAGCGCACAGCCCAAAGAATGATTTCGCCCTGAAAATGCCGACCATGGAAAGGATTCATATGCTGCACCTTTAGCTAAAACAGTCTTCAGCTTACCATTCGTGGTTATTTGCAACAGTGCCGTTTAAAGTGCGTGTGATAAATAGAAGTGTAATACAGGAAAATGGTAAGGTTTATCAGCCTAGTCATCTGTCCATTATGTAGAAAGAGCAGCACTTTAATGTTTATGCTGTTCCAATGTATTACATTCCTTACTTTCTATTTGTAACGTAATTTCAGTAATACTATGATTATGTTTTAGAACTTCTAAGGCCTTTTGATAGAGTTGATCTGTATTGCTATTCGGAGCAACCAAATGAGCAGTTAAATGAATATTTTTTGAGGATATAGCCCAGACTTTCAACTGATGAATCCCTTCAACGCCCTCTAGCTTCAATAAATCATTTCTTAACGACTCAATATCAATCTCATCAGGAACTCCTTCAAGCAGAATATTAATACTTTGTTTTAATAAAATCCAAGTTCGAGGTAAGACCCAGAAGCCAATTAACACAGCGATTACGGTATCAACCCACATCCACTGGGTAAAATAAATAACTATTCCTCCGATAATCACGCCTATCGATCCTAGAGCATCACTAAGAACTTCTAAATATGCACCTTTTATATTTAGACTTCCTTCAGCACTAGCAGAAAGGATTTTCATTGAAATCAAATTTACGACCAAACCAATGACCGCGACAATCATCATTTCAACACTTTGAATTTCAGCAGGGTTCGTAAAACGTTGATAAGCTTCATATACAATATATATTGCTACCACAAAAAGCATCACCGCATTAAACAGAGCCGCTAAAATTTCAAATCGCTGATAGCCAAAAGTTCTTTTATCATCTGCGGCTTTTTTACCAATTTTGATAGCGGCAAGAGCAATAGCTAAAGCGGCTACATCAGTAAACATATGAGCTGCATCAGATAACAAAGCCAAACTTTGGGTAATAAAAGCAGCGACAACTTCTACTATTAAAAAAGTAGTCGTTAAACCTAAGGCAACCATTAACTTCTTACTATTTTCTTCAGTAACAACCGCATGGCTATGATCATGATGTTCTGACATAAAATATTTTCCTTATTCTATTTATGATGAGCAGAGATATTGGATAACAGCCAATATCTCTGCTGTAAATCGACTAATCTATTGGATTAAGAAACTTTCTTTTCATTCATCCAGCGGTACAGTACGGGCAATAAAACCAATGTAAGCAGGGTAGAGGAGATAATTCCTCCAATAACCACTGTTGCTAAAGGTCTCTGTACTTCTGCCCCAGTTCCGGTTGCCAAAGCCATCGGGACAAACCCAAGGGACGCCACACAAGCGGTCATCAGCACAGGTCTAAGACGCAAAATTGCACCCTGCCACGTTGCATAATAAAGGTCATATTGCTGTCGCAACTCTTTGATAAAGGTGAGCATGACTAAGCCATTCAGTACAGCCACCCCCGATAGTGCAATGAAGCCAACCCCTGCTGACATGGATAATGGAATGTCACGCAACCACAACGCGATTAAGCCTCCACATAAGGCAAACGGGACACCACTAAAGACCAGTAAGCTTTCTTTGATATTATGGAATACAGCCATCAATAAAATAAAGATCGTCAACAATGCGAGCGGAACCACCAATTGCATACGCGCTTTTGCAGACATCAGATTTTGAAATTGACCGCCATAATCTATCCAATAACCGCTTGGTAATTCCTGTTTGGATAACGTGCTCTGAAGTTCTGTTACGAATGAGCCTAAATCGCGTCCTTCTACATTTGCAGTAATAACCACCCGACGTTTACCATTTTCACGGCTGACCTGATTAATACCCAGGATATTTTCAACGCGTGCAACATCTTGCAGTTGGACTAAACCACCATTTGGCAATTGAACAGGAAGTAGCGCTAACTGCTCGGGACTACGCTGGGATTCATCTAGACGGATAACAAAATCAAAACGCTTGTCTCCCTGTAGAATGGTTCCAACATTTTGACCACCGACACTTGTCGCCACCAGATCCTGAATTGCTCTTACCGACAAGCCGTATTGTGCTGCTCTGGACTTATCAACTTCTACATTCAACAAGGGTAAGCCGCTGGTTTGCTCTACATTAACGGCTGTCGCGCCTGAAATTGATTTAATTTTCTGAGAAATCTTATTCGCTTCACGATTCAGAATTTCCATATCATCGCCAAATAACTTGACACCCACATCACTTCGCACCCCTGAAATTAACTCGTTAAAACGCAGTTCAATGGGTTGCGAGAACTCACTGTTATTTCCCGGCAATGTCGCTAAGAAAGTAATCATTCTTTGGCGAAGCTCATCAATCGTTTGTTTTGGATCAGGCCATTCATCATGAGGTTTTAACAGTACCACGCCATCTGAAATGTTGGGTGGCATGACATCTGTGGCCACTTCTGCTGTACCGGTACGGGCAAAGATTGCTTTAATTTCAGGAAATTCTTTCAACAGTAACTTTTCAGTATTTTCCTGCATTCTCAGTGACTGTTCTAACCCTGTACTTGGGGAACGCATTTGCTGAACAGCAAAATCACCTTCACCCAGTTGAGGTGCAAACTCGCTACCTGTTTGAGTAGCTAGCACACCCGTAAGCACTAAAATACAGGCAGCCACAATAGTCACAAATAAACGAAGCTCATAGGCTCTATCTAAAAGCAATTCATATTTAGTTTTAAGCCAATGCATCCAGCGACTTTCGGTTTCCTTGACTTCTCCAGTGACAAATAGGGCAACTGCGGCTGGCACAAAAGTGACAGATAAAATCATGGCCCCAATTAAAGCCAGTACAACCGTCATTGCCATAGGATGGAAAAGTTTGGCTTCTACACCCGTCAGGGTAAAGATAGGTAGATAAACTACCAAAATAATTAACTGTCCAAAGATGAGAGGACGACGCGCCTGTTTTGCAGCCAAGAAGACTTCTTTAAATCTTTCAGAACGGCTAAGTAAACCACCTTTCAGCTTCTGAGCTTCTGCTAGCCGACGGATACAGTTTTCTACAATAACCACTGCACCATCAATAATAATACCGAAGTCCAGTGCCCCTAAACTCATCAGATTTGCACTAATCTTCTGCTCTGCCATTCCCGTCAAGGTAAACAGCATTGACAGTGGAATAACGCAAGCCGTGATCAGCGCAGCACGGAAATTACCTAGAAAGAGAAATAAAATAACAATGACGAGGATTGCACCCTCAATCAAATTTTTCTGAACGGTTTTGATCGCCCGATCAACCAAATGCGTACGGTCATACACAGTCTCAATCACCACACCTTTAGGTAGCGATTGCTGGATCGATTGCACCTTTTCATCAATGGCTTGAGCAACGGTACGGCTATTTTCTCCCATCATCATCATGGCAATACCCAATACAGTTTCTTCACCATTATAGGTTGCAGCCCCTGTTCTTAAGTCATGACCAATTGAGACATTGGCGACATCTGCCACCCGAATAGGATAGCCGTTTTTATTGGTAATACTGATGTTCTGGATATCTTCAATCGTGTTTAAAGTGCCGGGAACACGAACCGTTAGCTGTTGTCCATTTTTCTCAATATAGCCAGCACCACGGTTTTCATTATTCTCTGTTAAGGCAGTTTGTAAATCAGACAAAGGAATTTGCAATTGTTGCAATCGGTTCAGATCAGGGGCAACCACATAGGTTTTATTAAAGCCACCGATACTGTTGATCTCCGCAACGCCTTTTACGCGCTGTAATTGCGGTCTTACAATCCAATCCTGAATTTCACGTAAATCCATCGCCGAATAAGGGGTTCCATCCGGCTTTTTAGCATTTGGTTCGGCTTTAATCACCCATTGATAGATTTCACCTAAACCTGTCGAAATAGGCGACATGTTAGGTTGCACATCTTCAGGCATTTCTCCCATTGCTTCTTGCAAGCGCTGGTTGATAAGCTGTCTGGCCCAGTAAATATCCGTGCCATCTTCAAAAATGATGGTCACTTGCGATAAGCCGTAGCGTGAAATAGAACGGGTTTGTTCCATTTTCGGCATGCCTGACATGGCATTCTCGATTGGATATGTAATCCGCTGTTCCATTTCTAAAGCCGTAAAACCATTGGCTGAAGTGTTAATCTGCACCTGAGTATTGGTAATATCTGGTACAGCATCAATCGGTAACTTTTGATAACTATAAATACCAATAGCAATCCAAGCCGCAATAAACAGCATGACCCAGATTGCGTTATGGATAGAAAACTGGATCAGTCGATCAAACAGTCCTTCAGGTTTTACCGATTCGTGGTCTGGAATTTGAGGAGTTTCAGTGCTCATGTGAAGCCTCTCCTTTTTCCAGCTCGGATTTCAGTAAAAAACTGCCTTGAGCGGCATATTTTTGTCCCTGACTAAGCCCACTCACCACTTCAATCCATTGGCTCTCCCCAGATGATTGCCCTAATTTCACAGGTTGCGGACTGAATTCAACTTTTTGTCCATGCTGAGTGGCGACAAAAACCACATCTTTTCCATCGACATTCTGAACTGCGGACTTAAGTACCCGTAATGCGGTACTTTCACTCCGTTGTTGCAACTGTACGTTCACCATCAAGTTTGGACGTAATTCGGTTGCATTCGATTCAACTTTTGCTCGCACCTGAAGACGACCTGTTTGAATATCCGCTTCAGTATTTAAAGTCTGAATAACAGCTTGATAAACCTTTTCTGTTTGCAAGGATTTAAATTCGATCTTTTGATTCGGGGCTAAGCCCATAATTTCAGAATTTGGAACAATAAACTCAAGCCAGAGTTGATCTAACCGGTCTATCGTAAAGAGTTGATCGGCTAACTGAACATTTTCCCCGAGAACCAAATCCTTTTTACTGATCACGCCAGAAATGGGAGCTTTCAAAATATAGCGTCCGTTACTGGCATTCACTGCACCAAATGCACTTAAACGTGATTGGGCCGCTTGAACCTGAATTTGTGCCCGTTTATAGCTGTTATAAGCACGTTGATAGTCCTGTTTTGCTGAAATGCCCTGTGACCAAAGCTGACGCTCACGATCATAGTCTTGTTTCGCCAGTTCAAGGTTGGTTTGTTCAATTTTAAGATTGGCCTGCTGATCAACTAGATCAGGAACAAGCAACGCAGCCAAAGGCTGTCCTTTCTGAACTTTTTGACCGAGTTCTACATAGACATTTTCTACATGACCACTAAAACTCGGTGAGACGTGCGCTTGCTGATCCGTATTCACATTGAGTTTGGCAGGATAAGAACTTAATTTAACCACCGGGCCTTGATCGACCGCTGATAATTGTATGCCCTGTTCCACCAGTTGCTTGGCAGTCAGGCTCACACCTTCTGCATGCTCTTCGGTTTCACCGCCATGTTCTTCTCCGCTTTCTTCCTCTGCATGTTCATCTGATGTTTCCGATTTATTCTTACCAGTTAAGATCAAAAAAATACTGAGGAGTACGGTAGCGCCGATAACCAAACTAATCAGTAGAGGTTGAGAGATTTTTCCGCTCTGTTTTTTTAAGCTGTTTTTAAGATCGAACATGTTAATTTCCCCCACCAATGACAGGCATGGCCTGTATGTCTTGCCATAAGTTTTGATTGATTTGTGCAATAGCATCTTTCGACATGACTTCACTTGGGCTAATGCCTAAGCTCAAACTTTCTGCTTCAATGGCCTTTTGCCAGCCATCCCGTAACAACTGGACTTTACGCAGACGGATGTCTTGTAATTGAAGCGTGGCTTGCTGAACATCGGTTAAAGCAAACTTGCCTGCCAAGAAACCTTGTAGCGTCTTACTTTGAACTTGAGTCGCCAAAGGAATTTGAGTCTCGTCAACGACTTTGAATTGCAGCTCTAAACCCTGCAACTCGGTTAAAATTGTGCCTATTTGCAGCGCATTTTGCTTCAGATAAAACTCTTTCTGACGCTCTAATAAGTTCATTTTTTCTTGCGCGATTTTTATGCCATTTTGCTGACGATCGAAAATATTAAGCGGTACACTGACTCCGACTACTAATTGATTTTGTGTGGAGTTTTCCAAGGATTGGGTGCGGTTGACACCTAGGTTTAAAGTGGGGTTAGGACGTGCCTTTGCCCTTAGTTGATCAACCGTTGCTTGAGACTCTAATACCAGTAAAGCTCGATATTTCTCAACGTAGTTTTCCGCTAAATATTCTTGAACCTGTTCATGAGTCGATTTTGGCCAGAGCTTTTGTGAAGAGAGGTTTACCTGCAATGACTTATCAGACGTACCCCATAAATTTGATAATTGTTGGGTGGCCACTTGTACCTGTAAGTCTGCCTGTCTAAAAAGACGGATATTTTCAGCATGGCTTAAACGTGCGCGATTTACATCTACTTGGGCAATACTGCCTGCATTAAAGCGCTTTTCGATTGCTTGAAGGTTTTCTTGGCTCACCCGAAGTTGTTCATTGACAATGTTTTTTTCAAGTTCAGCAATGGCCAGTTGTGACCATACATATTTCACTGCAAGCTCAATTTGTGCTTGATAAATCTTCTGTTTCAGCGCTGTTTTATCTGTAGAGAGACTGGCTAATTTTTGGTTTGCTCTTCGCTCACCAAAAATATCCAAAGGTTGTGATATACCGATGGCAAGCTCTTTTTCATTATTTGAACCAAAGCCCGTTTGTTCAACTGACAATTCAGGATTTTTAAACAGCTTACTTTGCTGAAGATTCGTGGCATTAATACTATTTTGCGTTTCCCAGAAATTTTGGGACGCTTGATATTGGTTAACCTGCTCAATAGCTTGCTGCAGCGTTAAATCTTGAGTACTGGCGACTACGGAAGTACTGAAGCTGATCATTACAGATAGCAAGATACCGCTACCTAAGGCTGACCAGGATAAATTCAGGATGGAGGTATCCTGATGTAATTTGTTTTTTGACATGAAAATGCCCCACGCATAATGAAATTAGGAGTGGTGGGCTTTTATAAGACTACCCCACCAATAGTAGGGGCAAATCGGGAGGCGGGGTTAATTGATTCAGATAAGGGGGTTTATAAAAAGTTATTCCCAAATAAGTTGGGGTAATGCCGGTCTCAAAATTAGCTTTAAGCTTCAGATCATCGGGTGGGTCAATCTGAATCACGATTGTATTTGAGAAATGACTGCACTTTTCGTTAAAACAAACCTTCTGACAATAGTCATAGATTTCTTTATAGTTTTCTAGGGAATAAAGTGCTTGACGAGGACTATCACTCTTTTCGTCTAAATCGATTGGATTAGAGAGTATTGAATTGGGTATGTTTGGCATTTCATGCAGACACGCAGCCTCTGCCACACTCCAAATATTCTGGAATGTGAATAAGAGTACCAATATCTGGATTAGAAATGTTTTTCTCTTCATACACAAATCTGTATTTAAAACACCAATAAGAAGCTGTCCAGATCTATCAAAGATCTGATCACAGAATTTGAGTAACCTTAAACTTTTTGCAGCCTTAAGTAAAGATATACAGAATTTTTGAAAAAAGCATAGGTCTAGATAATCAAGCTAGATTTTTTAGAACTCCACATTGGTCAATTGTACATAAGCCATCACAAGTACCCCTTAAATCAGATAATTGTTCAATAAGCTTTTGTTGCTTGATTATATTTTCTCTGATAGCACTGACATGTAAGTCAATTAATTCATTCACATCTGAACAATTTTTCTTGGGATTATCTTTATAGGTGAGTAATTGACGAATTTCATTCAAACTCATATTTAAAGTTCGGCAATTCAAAATAAACTTAATTCGCTCAACATAGCCTATATCGTAAAGGCGGTAATTTCCTTCCGTTCTTTCGGGTTCCGGAATTAAACCTTCCTTTTCATAAAACCTAATTGTTAATACTGAACATGAGGTTTTTTTAGAGAGTTCACCAATTTTTAAATGCATTGAGTTGGTATTTCCAAAAAATCTTGACTCTATAGTAACTATAGGGATTCTAATATTCAAAGTTTATAAATTTTTTTAATGGGTATAACTATGAGTGGCTGTGGATGTAGTAAAGAAACACCATGCGAAGATAAGAAATCTCAACAAGAAAATCATCCATCAATTGCAGAAGCAAGCAATTCAAAGAATTGTGATAATACGCCTAGCTGTTGTGGTGAAGAGGAAGAAAAAAAATCTTCATCTCCTTGCTGTAACACTTCAAACAGTTGTGAAGATACCGCTCAATCCTGTTGTGGTTCTGATCCCAAAGAAAATTTAAGCACTGAAGACGTTTTAAAAGATTCGCACTACATGAGTGAATACTTAGTTCCCAAAATGGATTGTTCTGCGGAAGAACAGATGGTTCGTATGGCGCTATCTTCAATTGATGGTGTTCAAAAACTCATCTTTGATTTACCTAACCGGTCTTTAAAGGTTCTACATAATCAAAAAGATGAAAATATAACTACCAAACTTGAAGCTTTGGGTTTTGGTGCAAAGCTTGTGAAGACTGAAACTTATATAAGCAATCAACAGGCTAAGCAAACAAGTACCTACACCATTCCTAAAATGGATTGCTCTGCTGAAGAGCAAATGGTCCGTATGGCTCTTGCAGATATTGAAGCAGTTAAAGGTCTTACTTTTGATCTTCCCAATCGAAAACTGAAAGTCTTCCATAATGAAGGGATTCAGCAAATTACGGCTAAACTCGAAGGACTGGGTTTTGGGGCGAAACTTGATGAAACACAGCTTTCCTCAGGCGATATACCTAATGAACCTGATCCTGTGAGACAAGCTAAAGGGCACTGTTGCAAATAGTCGGTGGTGATAAACTTATCATCCCCTTTTGCTGATGGAGCTGCACATGAACCCATTCAAAGGCCGGCATTTTCAGCGTGACATCATTCTGTGGGCCGTACGCTGGTACTGCAAATACGGCATCAGTTACCGTGAGCTGCAGGAGATGCTGGCTGAACGCGGAGTGAATGTCGATCACTCCACGATTTACCGCTGGGTTCAGCGTTATGCGCCTGAAATGGAAAAACGGCTGCGCTGGTACTGGCGTAACCCTTCCGATCTTTGCCCGTGGCACATGGATGAAACCTACGTGAAGGTCAATGGCCGCTGGGCGTATCTGTACCGGGCCGTCGACAGCCGGGGCCGCACTGTCGATTTTTATCTCTCCTCCCGTCGTAACAGCAAAGCTGCATACCGGTTTCTGGGTAAAATCCTCAACAACGTGAAGAAGTGGCAGATCCCACGATTCATCAACACGGATAAAGCGCCCGCCTATGGTCGCGCGCTTGCTCTGCTCAAACGCGAAGGCCGGTGCCCGTCTGACGTTGAACACCGACAGATTAAGTACCGGAACAACGTGATTGAATGCGATCATGGCAAACTGAAACGGATAATCAACGCCACGCTGGGATTTAAATCCATGAAGACGGCTTACGCCACCATCAAAGGTATTGAGGTGATGCGTGCACTACGCAAAGGCCAGGCCTCAGCATTTTATTATGGTGATCCCCTGGGCGAAATGCGCCTGGTAAGCAGAGTTTTTGAAACGTAAGGCCTTTGAATAAGACAAAAGGCTGCCTCATCGCTAACTTTGCAACAGTGCCGAATTTAGCGCGGTCGCTAAACATTTCGGCACCACCCAGGTGCTGCACGATATCAATCTGAAAATTGATGCCGGTGAATACCGGCTGGCTGCCGACGATCCGGATGAGGAGAACACCCTCGCCACGGCAGTTTTCACCCTCGATGCCAACCACGTCAGGTGGCAAATTTTCGACATTAACCGCGACGATGCTAAATTTCAGGGAGAAGTGCGTGGGTGAGATAGCCGGTCGTCAGTCATAAAGGGCAGGGTAGTACCGTTGGCCCGGCGTTCGATAGTACCGTCCGGATACTGCCAGATATCGGCGTCCAGGGAGATGTCCTGAAGCGCGGTGTCCGGAATTTCAGGTTTGTGTCTCTACAAAGACTAACTATCAGAAAAACTCATCGAGCATCAAATGAAACTGCAATTTATTCATATCAGGATTATCAATACCATATTTTTGAAAAAGCCGTTTCTGTAATGAAGGAGAAAACTCACCGAGGCAGTTCCATAGGATGGCAAGATCCTGGTATCGGTCTGCGATTCCGACTCGTCCAACATCAATACAACCTATTAATTTCCCCTCGTCAAAAATAAGGTTATCAAGTGAGAAATCACCATGAGTGACGACTGAATCCGGTGAGAATGGCAAAAGCTTATGCATTTCTTTCCAGACTTGTTCAACAGGCCAGCCATTACGCTCGTCATCAAAATCACTAGCATCAACCAAACCGTTATTCATTCGTGATTGCGCCTGAGCGAGACGAAATACGCGATCGCTGTTAAAAGGACAATTACAAACAGGAATCGAATGCAACCGGCGCAGGAACACTGCCAGCGCATCAACAATATTTTCACCTGAATCAGGATATTCTTCTAATACCTGGAATGCTGTTTTCCCGGGGATCGCAGTGGTGAGTAACCATGCATCATCAGGAGTACGGATAAAATGCTTGATGGTCGGAAGAGGCATAAATGCCGTCAGCCAGTTTAGTCTGACCATCTCATCTGTAACATCATTGGCAACGCTACCTTTGCCATGTTTCAGAAACAACTCTGGCGCATTGGGCTTCCCATACAATCGATAGATTGTCGCACCTGATTGCCCGACATTATCGCGAGCCCATCTATACCCATATAAATCAGCATCCAGGTTGGAATTTAATCGCGGCCTCGAGCAAGACGTTTCCCGTTGAATATGGCTCATAACACCCCTTGTATTACTGTTTATGTAAGCAGACAGTTTTATTGTTCATGATGATATATTTTTATCGGCACTGTTGCAAATAGTCGGTGGTGATAAACTTATCATCCCCTTTTGCTGATGGAGCTGCACATGAACCCATTCAAAGGCCGGCATTTTCAGCGTGACATCATTCTGTGGGCCGTACGCTGGTACTGCAAATACGGCATCAGTTACCGTGAGCTGCAGGAGATGCTGGCTGAACGCGGAGTGAATGTCGATCACTCCACGATTTACCGCTGGGTTCAGCGTTATGCGCCTGAAATGGAAAAACGGCTGCGCTGGTACTGGCGTAACCCTTCCGATCTTTGCCCGTGGCACATGGATGAAACCTACGTGAAGGTCAATGGCCGCTGGGCGTATCTGTACCGGGCCGTCGACAGCCGGGGCCGCACTGTCGATTTTTATCTCTCCTCCCGTCGTAACAGCAAAGCTGCATACCGGTTTCTGGGTAAAATCCTCAACAACGTGAAGAAGTGGCAGATCCCGCGATTCATCAACACGGATAAAGCGCCCGCCTATGGTCGCGCGCTTGCTCTGCTCAAACGCGAAGGCCGGTGCCCGTCTGACGTTGAACACCGACAGATTAAGTACCGGAACAACGTGATTGAATGCGATCATGGCAAACTGAAACGGATAATCGGCGCCACGCTGGGATTTAAATCCATGAAGACGGCTTACGCCACCATCAAAGGTATTGAGGTGATGCGTGCACTACGCAAAGGCCAGGCCTCAGCATTTTATTATGGTGATCCCCTGGGCGAAATGCGCCTGGTAAGCAGAGTTTTTGAAATGTAAGGCCTTTGAATA
Source organism: Acinetobacter sp. YWS30-1 (assembly GCF_033558715.1). Classification (NCBI taxonomy): domain Bacteria; kingdom Pseudomonadati; phylum Pseudomonadota; class Gammaproteobacteria; order Moraxellales; family Moraxellaceae; genus Acinetobacter; species Acinetobacter sp. YWS30-1. The sequence continues at coordinate 157,934 of NZ_CP114607.1, forward strand.
AGACAAAAGGCTGCCTCATCGCTAACTTTGCAACAGTGCCGTCTGCTCAGTGGTCAGAAAGTCAACGGGCATATCGGCCTCCCTGCCTGACGGGCATTTAGTAACATTTTTCCAACCGTACGAAATGTTATAAATTATCGGACATCGTAAAACTGTTACATTAATATGTCTATTAAATCGTAAATTTGTAATAATAGACATGAGTTGTCCGATATTCGATTTAAGGTACATTTTTATGCGACTTTTTGGTTACGCTCGGGTCTCAACCAGTCAGCAGTCTCTTGATCTTCAGGTCAGAGCACTCAAAGACGCAGGTGTGAAAGCAAACCGTATATTTACCGATAAGGCATCCGGCAGTTCAACAGATCGGGAAGGGCTGGATTTGCTGAGGATGAAGGTGGAGGAAGGTGATGTCATTCTGGTTAAGAAGCTCGACCGTCTTGGCCGCGACACTGCCGATATGATCCAACTGATAAAGGAATTTGACGCTCAGGGCGTGGCAGTCCGGTTCATTGATGACGGGATCAGTACCGACGGTGATATGGGGCAAATGGTGGTCACCATCCTGTCGGCTGTGGCACAGGCTGAACGCCGGAGGATCCTAGAGCGCACGAATGAGGGCCGACAGGAAGCAAAGCTGAAAGGAATCAAATTTGGCCGCAGGCGTACCGTGGACAGGAACGTCGTGCTGACGCTTCATCAGAAGGGCACTGGTGCAACGGAAATTGCTCATCAGCTCAGTATTGCCCGCTCCACGGTTTATAAAATTCTTGAAGACGAAAGGGCCTCGTGATACGCCTATTTTTATAGGTTAATGTCATGATAATAATGGTTTCTTAGACGTCAGGTGGCACTTTTCGGGGAAATGTGCGCGGAACCCCTATTTGTTTATTTTTCTAAATACATTCAAATATGTATCCGCTCATGAGACAATAACCCTGATAAATGCTTCAATAATATTGAAAAAGGAAGAGTATGAGTATTCAACATTTCCGTGTCGCCCTTATTCCCTTTTTTGCGGCATTTTGCCTTCCTGTTTTTGCTCACCCAGAAACGCTGGTGAAAGTAAAAGATGCTGAAGATCAGTTGGGTGCACGAGTGGGTTACATCGAACTGGATCTCAACAGCGGTAAGATCCTTGAGAGTTTTCGCCCCGAAGAACGTTTTCCAATGATGAGCACTTTTAAAGTTCTGCTATGTGGTGCGGTATTATCCCGTGTTGACGCCGGGCAAGAGCAACTCGGTCGCCGCATACACTATTCTCAGAATGACTTGGTTGAGTACTCACCAGTCACAGAAAAGCATCTTACGGATGGCATGACAGTAAGAGAATTATGCAGTGCTGCCATAACCATGAGTGATAACACTGCGGCCAACTTACTTCTGACAACGATCGGAGGACCGAAGGAGCTAACCGCTTTTTTGCACAACATGGGGGATCATGTAACTCGCCTTGATCGTTGGGAACCGGAGCTGAATGAAGCCATACCAAACGACGAGCGTGACACCACGATGCCTGCAGCAATGGCAACAACGTTGCGCAAACTATTAACTGGCGAACTACTTACTCTAGCTTCCCGGCAACAATTAATAGACTGGATGGAGGCGGATAAAGTTGCAGGACCACTTCTGCGCTCGGCCCTTCCGGCTGGCTGGTTTATTGCTGATAAATCTGGAGCCGGTGAGCGTGGGTCTCGCGGTATCATTGCAGCACTGGGGCCAGATGGTAAGCCCTCCCGTATCGTAGTTATCTACACGACGGGGAGTCAGGCAACTATGGATGAACGAAATAGACAGATCGCTGAGATAGGTGCCTCACTGATTAAGCATTGGTAACTGTCAGACCAAGTTTACTCATATATACTTTAGATTGATTTAAAACTTCATTTTTAATTTAAAAGGATCTAGGTGAAGATCCTTTTTGATAATCTCATGACCAAAATCCCTTAACGTGAGTTTTCGTTCCACTGAGCGTCAGACCCCAAATACAGGTGCCATTTATCTGATATGGAGAATAACATGAGGAAATATATTCCACTGGTATTATTTATCTTTTCATGGCCGGTATTGTGTGCAGATATTCATGGACGGGTTGTTCGTGTACTGGACGGTGATACCATCGAGGTCATGGACTCACGGAAGGCAGTGCGGATCAGGCTGATAAATATTGATGCACCGGAAAAGAAACAGGATTATGGCCGGTGGTCAACGGACATGATGAAATCACTGGTTGCAGGAAAAACGGTTACCGTCACATATTTTCAGCGAGATCGTTATGGTCGTATTCTCGGGCAGGTTTATGCACCAGACGGAATGAATGTTAATCAGTTTATGGTCCGGGCCGGGGCTGCCTGGGTATATGAGCAGTACAACACAGATCCCGTGCTGCCTGTCCTTCAGAACGAAGCCAGACAACAAAAACGTGGGCTCTGGTCAGATGCTGATCCGGTTCCCCCCTGGATATGGAGACACCGTAAATAAAGCGATGGCAATCTTATCATTCATCTGTTCTCAGCGGGAATAAAAATGGCGAAAACAAAACAGGAATGGCTGTATCAGTTACGGCGATGTTCATCAGTCAATACGCTGGAAAAAATTATTCATAAAAACAGAGACAGTTTATTAAACAGTGAACGTGAATCATTTAATTCAGCAGCAGACCACCGGTTAGCGGAATTAATCACCGGAAAGTTATATGACAGGATACCAAAAGAGATATGGAAATATGTAAGGTAATAATTCAGCATAATTAATTACCAGGAGCAGATAAACAATGAAGCTGATTATTTTTATTCTTATTGTTCTGATTATTGCAGCGTTACTTATCCGGATTATCCTCAGAAGTGTAAATCAGCATTCTCCTTTGCTGATGCAATTGCATGCGGCAGGTATACGGACCGGTGATGCAGAGCGAATACTGTCCGGCGGTGAATACTGGCAACGTCAGAAGACGCTGCTGACAGAAAGGGAAGTCAGTTTTATGAAAGGACTGTTCAGAATTGTGGATATGAAGCGGTGGTATCTGTGTCCGCAGGTACGGGTCGCGGATATCGTCCAGCTGAACGGGAATATCCGGCCACGATCACGCCAGTGGTGGCAGTTATTCAGGATGGTGTCTCAGTGGCATGTTGATGTGGTTATCGTTGAGCGGCGTTCGTTCAGTATTGTTGCAGCAGTAGAGCTGGATGATGCCAGCCATTTACGACCGGAACGCAGACGCCGGGATATTCTTCTGGAAGAGGTTCTGAGGCAGGCTGGTATTCCGTTGCTCAGAAGCCACGATGCCAGAAAACTGCTGCAGATGACCGGAGAATGGCTGAATACAACAGGGGCTGATCAGCAGTCCCCGGAACATCGTAGCTGACGCCTTCGCGTTGCTCAGTTGTCCAACCCCGGAAACGGGAAAAAGCAAGTTTTCCCCGCTCCCGGCGTTTCAATAACTGAAAACCATACTATTTCACAGTTTAAATCACATTAAACGACAGTAATCCCCGTTGATTTGTGCGCCAACACAGATCTTCGTCACAATTCTCAAGTCGCTGATTTCAAAAAACTGTAGTATCCTCTGCGAAACGATCCCTGTTTGAGTATTGAGGAGGCGAGATGTCGCAGACAGAAAATGCAGTGACTTCCTCATCTGGCGCAAAACGAGCATACAGAAAGGGGAATCCGCTTTCTGATGCAGAGAAACAAAGATTATCAGTGGCCCGTAAAAGAGCTTCGTTCAAGGAAGTAAAAGTATTTCTTGAACCAAAGTATAAGGCCATGCTCATGCAAATGTGTCATGAAGATGGTCTGACTCAGGCTGAAGTTCTGACCGCACTGATAAAAAGTGAAGCGCAAAAACGATGCATGTGATGATGGGCTTACATTCTTGAGTGTTCAGAAGATTAGTGCTAGATTACTGATCGTTTAAGGAATTTTGTGGCTGGCCACGCCGTAAGGTGGCAAGGAACTGGTTCTGATGTGGATTTACAGGAGCCAGAAAAGCAAAAACCCCGATAATCTTCTTCAACTTTGGCGAGTACGAAAAGATTACCGGGGCCCACTTAAACCGTATAGCCAACAATTCAGCTATGCGGGGAGTATAGTTATATGCCCGGAAAAGTTCAAGACTTCTTTCTGTGCTCGCTCCTTCTGCGCATTGTAAGTGCAGGATGGT